>NZ_CALIED010000039.1:0-116233 GCF_938022135.1 uncultured Psychrobacillus sp. | reverse complement strand
GAGCTTTTATCCATTTGACCCCGAGGGGCAAGGCGGTGGAGCTAGACATCAATTTCTCAATAGGTCCGAGTTTTATAATTTCCTAAACAAATAAAAGCCATGGAGGGTTTAAAAACCTCTCCATGGCAAACTAATATTATTTATTCGGCTCATCCATTTTAAGGACTGCCATAAACGCTTCTTGAGGTACTTCTACAGAACCTACTTGCTTCATACGTTTTTTACCTTCTTTTTGCTTTTCAAGAAGTTTACGTTTACGTGAGATATCTCCCCCGTAACATTTAGCTAAAACGTTTTTACCCATGGATTTAATCGTAGATCGAGCAATAATTTTTTGTCCGACTGCTGCTTGAACTGGTACTTCAAACTGCTGTCTCGGAATTAGTGCTTTCAGCTTCTCAACAATCAGCTTCCCGCGCTCGTATGCAAAATCTCTGTGCACGATAAAGCTTAAAGCATCTACTTTTTCCCCGTTCAATAAAATATCCATTTTTTGTAGCTTAGATTCCTTGTAACCGATAAGTTCGTAGTCAAAAGAAGCATAACCTTTAGTGCTGGATTTTAATGAATCAAAGAAATCATAGACTATCTCGGATAGTGGAATTTCATAGATAATATTTACACGAGCAGAAGATAAATAATCCATTGTGATGAAGTTACCACGCTTACGTTGGCAAAGCTCCATAACAGATCCTACATAATCCTCTGGAACCATAATAGAGGCTTTAACATAAGGCTCCTCTATTGCGTCTACCTTTTGAACGTCTGGCATCATAGAAGGATTATCAACCTTTAAAGTTTCTCCACTAGTCAGCTTTACATTATAGATAACACTTGGTGCTGTCGTTATAAGATCAATTTTAAATTCACGCTCGATACGTTCTTGAATGATCTCCATATGGAGCAATCCAAGGAAGCCACAGCGATACCCAAAACCTAGCGCTTGGGAAGATTCTGGTTCAAACTCTAGTGCAGAGTCATTTAGCTGTAGTTTTTCTAATGCGTCTCGAAGGTCATTATATTTAGAGTTATCAATTGGGTACAATCCACAGAACACCATTGGATTCATCTTACGGTAACCCGCTAATGCCACTTGTGCTGGATTATTCGCCAAAGTAATAGTATCCCCAACACTCGAATCGCCAACATCCTTCATAGACGCTGTTAAGAAACCAACATCTCCAACAGTCAATTCGTCACGTTGAGTAGTTCTAGGTGTGAAGACCCCTGTTTCTACAACATCAAATTCTTTGCCCGAGGACATCATTTTAATGCGGTCTCCAGGTTTTACGGTTCCTTGCATAATTCGAATATAAACAATTACACCACGGTATGGATCAAATAATGAGTCAAAAATCAATGCTTCTAAAGGTGCTTCTGGATCACCAGTTGGCGCAGGGACTTTTTCCACGATTTGCTCTAAAATTTCTTCTATACCAATACCAGCTTTTGCTGATGCATGAACAGCTTCTGAAGCATCTAAACCAATTACTTCTTCCACTTCTTTTTTTACACGTTCAGGATCAGCTGCAGGTAAATCAATTTTATTGATAACTGGTAAAATCTCTAAATCGTTATCTAATGCAAGATAAACGTTAGCTAACGTTTGTGCTTCAATTCCTTGTGCAGCATCTACAACTAAAATAGCACCTTCACAGGCTGCTAAGCTTCTAGACACCTCATAAGTAAAATCGACATGTCCAGGGGTATCGATCAAATGGAAAATATATTCTTCTCCATCTTGTGCCAAATACTTTAGCTGAACTGCATTTAATTTAATTGTAATTCCACGTTCTCTTTCAAGATCCATAGAGTCTAACAATTGGTCTTTCATTTCTCTAGATGTTAACGTCTTTGTTTTTTCTAAAATACGGTCAGCAAGCGTTGACTTCCCATGATCTATATGGGCGATTATAGAAAAGTTTCGTATCTTTTTCTGTCGTGCCAGTCTCTCTTCATTATTCATGCTTGTTCACTCCTAATTAAACTATTATGAATTATAGCAGTGAACAAGCGATACATCAATGTTAGGATGCATTTTGTTGATCAAAAACATTTGAAACTGCTTTTGCTAAGATTGCAATTGTCCTATTTAGTTCGACTTCTGTACTGTCAATGCCACCTAATTCAATAAGTATGGTGTTTTTATTTAGGTCTTGATTGTAGACTCCATCTACACCTTTTCCAGTTTTCAAGAAAACGCCTCTTGAGATACCTGGGACTATTGTATTCATTTGTTCCGATAGTTTGTTAGCTAGTTGCTCGTTCCATTTATAGTTTGCATGCTCGCCACCTACAACAAGCATGATTTTTGCATAGCTCTCTTCTCCAACTTTTAACGTAGTCACTTTTGCTTTTGCAGAGTCTCGGTGAATGTCTAGTACAATATCATAATTGTTTTGAGATAAAGCTTTCTGGACTAGAGGTCTAACCGAGTGATAATCTTTTGTGCCATGTGGATTATCGCTTGTTAGAAAATCCGTTTCTACATTATGAAAAGCAAACTGAGCAGTAATTTGCTCTTGAAAATTAGTAATATTTTTTTCTGGATGATAGATTTCAATCTTTTCTCCGCTGGCAGCTAATATTGGTTTAAAAGCTTCTTGCCAATGGGTAAAGTACACGAAAGCTTTTCGTGGCGGTTGCAAAATCTCTGCTACCGGATCGGCTTCAGCTTCCGTTTCGGTTTCGGTCTCAGTTACCGGCGGTGTTTCAATTTGTGCCGCATAAACAACCGGGATATCCTCTTTTTTCTTTTCTACTGCTTTTTCCATTGTTGCGTCCATGCTTAGAGGTGTTTGGACTGTTGCAATAATAATAGGCGCCAAAAATAAGAGTAATAAGATTGTAGTTAGCTTCTTTAACGTATTAGTCATAGGTTCCACTCTCCTCACACAATCGTATGAGGAGAGAAGGATTTTTAGAACGACCTATTTACTTACAAGCCAGGTTTCAATACCCGTAGAAAGCATGTAAGCATACTGTTCCACCCATAAATCTGTTTCCTTTGGCGTAACAAATAAAGATGGATTTTTTCCAACAAATACTTCCTCAAATAATTTTCTTTTTTCATCAGTTGACCAGCCAACCCATTCCCCAAAAATAGGCTGAAGGACTTTTTTATCAATGTTCGTCTTATTAGAAACCATAGGAGTAACTGCTAAGGCAGAGGAAGGCTTCCCTTTTTCCTCTACACGTGCTGCCACATGATGAATGACCTGCTCAACAGCGTCTGCATATAACACAGGTCCATCTACCACCATAGGTATACCAATTGCAGTAACCGGCACATTATATACCTCTTTAGAAATTTCCTTACGCTGGTTGCCTACTCCTGACCCTGGATGAATGCCTGTATTAGTTATTTGGATTGTCTTACATAAACGTTCGCTATTCCTTGCAGCAAGGGCATCCATCACTATAATTAAATCAGGTTGAAATGCTTCGCTAATCGCACTAACAAAATCGCTTGTTTCGAAACCTGTCTGACCAGTAACACCCGGGGCATACATAACTACCTTTACTCGTTCATTATTGGTCAAGGATGAATTTTGAAGATACTCGATTGCCTTGGGACCAATTGCATCAGGAGTAATAGTTGCATTTCCAAGACCAATGATTAATATTTTAGATTGATCCGTGAGTTTAATATCTTGATGCATATGCCGAAGATGGTCGATAAAGGCTCTGGCAATATTCTCAAAGCTCTTCTCATCATCTGGACTTAAGGTTAGATCGGTCAAGGTAATATATTTCCCTTGTTTTTTACCTATTTGTTTCTCCCCTTCTGCATCCACTTCGATCGATGTAACCAATACGGCTCCATTCCTTGATTCCTCAAATTTTATACCTTTTGATTTTGCCAATGTATCTTTTTGATTTTCCGAACGGTGCTTTACCATTTCATCCGATTCATCGATTAAATCAGTTCTTCCCCACATAATTATCACCTCTTAAATAGTTTGTTCAAAGTGTCAAGTAAATATTCTTTGCATTTATATATTGCAATTTGTTTTTTCGTTTGTTAAAATAATGCTTGTTGTATAAATTCAGTTACCAACAAAATGTATCATCTCAGACCTTACTAGGAGGTGAAAGGTATGCCAAACATTAAATCTGCAATCAAACGTGTTAAGAAAAATGAGACTTTAAACACTCAAAATGCAAAGGCAAAATCAGCTATGCGTACTGCTGTCAAAAAAGCTGACACTGCTGCACTTAATAACGATGAAAACGCAAAAGAACTTATTAAAACTGCGATTCAACAAGTTGAAAAAGCAGCTTCTAAAGGTTTAATTCATAAAAACGCAGCTTCTCGTAAGAAAGCTCAATTAATGAAAAAAGCGTAAATAAAAAAGACTGTTCCGATGTCAAACTCGGTCAGTCTTTATTTTTTTTCATTAAATCATATTTTCTAAGAAGTTTCAGGAATAGAAAAAAGAGCTTGGAGAACTATTTCCAAGCTCTCTATTATTTTTCTCTTAAAATAATTCCTTATACTCCCCTGTCGAACTCACAAGTTAATCTTTCAAACCAGATGCCATTATTTTAATAAAAATAATTCAAGAATACGGTCTCTATTTGTATTCAATGACTTTAACTGCAAATCTACTGTAGCCAAGTCATTTAATGTATTTAAGAGCTTTTCCTCTTGATGTAACAGTGGATTGTCGAATAGCAGTTTCACTCTGTAAGGGTGCACTTTTAATTGAGACGCAATTTGTTGCGCATGATAGCCTTTTTTCTTTAGATGACTCACCTGAATCATTAATCGCACTTGAGAAGCGATCAAGGCATTTAGCTTCAAAGGATCTTCCTTACGCTTAAGTAAATCATGATAAATCGCCATTGCCTCACTTTTTCGTCCTGATAAATAAGCGTTCCCTAATGTGAAGACGTCCTCCTCTAGCGTTCTGACAAGTAAAGATTTGACGGTATCTGCATCAATCTCATTCTCTTCTCCGATATATGTCGAAATTTTAGCGATTTCTGTTCTTAGGTGAACTAAATTTGTTCCCCCACTTTCAATTAGTCGTTCAATGCCTTCATCTGTAATCGTTTTTCCTTCATTTGAAACTTCATGCAACACCCAGCTTTTTAAGTCATGAATTTGTAGACCCGCAGCTTCAATCACATTTGCTGTTTGCTTTATAGCTTTAGTTATCTTTTTGCGTTCATCCAGCTTTTCATAAGGTGCTACAAACACAACAATGGCAGTAGAAGAAGGATCTTTAAGCCAACTTTCTAGTAGAGCTGTATCGTGAACAATTTTTTCTTTGCCTTTTTCCGAGGCTTTTAAGAAAAATGCATTTTTTGCGATTATTAACTTTTTCTCAGAGAAAAAAGGAAGTGTGTCTGCCTCGTAAATGACATGTTCAATATTTTTTTCCTCTAAATCGAAGTAAATGACTTCTGCTTCTTCATCTTCTTCGAGTTTATTCTTTAATTTTTTTATTGTTTCTTCGATAAAATATGCTTCCGTGCCATATAATAAATAGACGTTTGATATTTTACCGTTAGAGATTTGCATCCATTTTTCTGAAATCATTTTGAATCTCCTTGCTCATCATTAGTATATTTATTATAACGCAATTGTAGTGAAAACTTTGTGACATTATGTATTTATAGCGAAAAAGAAAAGTTTGTGTGTAGATTTTTTTTGCGCTATCCTATATAATTATGTGGAAATAGGAGGGGTAACAATGAATGAGTTTGAACAAAATGTACAGTCGAAGCGTAATGACGCTATCGATTCTGGCGTAGGTTTTGTAGTCTCCTTTGGATTTTTTACAATCATGTTTGTAATTGCAGTAGTTATTGAGTTTCTTGCTCGATAATTCATGAGAAGGGTTTTGTCTAGTATATAGACAAGACCCTTTTCTCTATTCTAATGTGGAAAAATAGTTACTTCCCCTTTTTTCGTTATTATAACCTCAATAGACCCATCCTTCCCTGTTTGAAAATAGGGTATGTCCAATTTGTTAAGACGCTCTACAACTTCAGGGTGCGGATGTCCATAACGGTTATTCAACCCGGCCGAAACTATGGCAAATTTAGGATTAGCTTTCTCCAAAAAAAGCTGCGTACTAGAAGTTTTACTTCCATGGTGGCCCAGCTTAAGTATGGTTTGTCCCTCAATCTGCTTGGAATACTCTGTAGCTAACACTCGCTCTCCTTTGCTCTCCAAATCTCCTATAAACAACCCCTTAAAATATGCATTTTCCATAGACAGCACTAAAGAATCATCATTTCCTTCATAGTTTACATCCTTTGGATATAAATAAATAAGCTGATAATAGGACGACTCAATCACTTCTCCCGCCCCTTTCTCAAAAACTGAGATTCTTTGCTTATTAATTTCTTCTCTTAAATCTTTCATAGCATCTTCCTCATAAGAACCTGGAGTAATATGTACTTCCTCAACTTTTATCTCTTGAAGAATTTCCTCTGCTCCCTCCATATGGTCTGCATCGGCGTGAGATAAAATCATCACGTCAATTTTACTGATACCTCTCCCTTTTAAAAAAGGGACTACGACTTGTCTACCAACCTCATACACATTTTCGTTTTCCATCCATTCTTCCTGATCAAATCTTAATAAACCACCAGCATCAATTAAAATAACCTTCTCCCTTTTCGGCATTTCGATAAGAATAGAGTCCCCTTGACCTACGTTTAAATAAGTTATTCTAGTTTTAGTATCAAAATAGGGAGATAAATGGAGTATAACGATTGGTACAAAAAGAATGCAGAGTGATAGAAAAACTTTAGATTTGTTCTCTACTAAAATGAAAAAAGTAAAGATACTTATATAAGCCATCACGACTAACCACAGCTCAGGCTGTCCAGGATTCCACATTTGAAATGGCAATGCACCTAAAAAAATGATGAAATCATCTAGCCAAATTCGTAGTGGCTCATAGATTCGAAAGATAATATTGCTGATTATGGGAGTAAGAAAAGTCAACGGGAGCATAAAAATATTAATTGGTAGTATAACAAATGAAAATAGAGGAACAAACAAAAGGTTGGCTAAAAAAGAAGAAAGAGAAATCTCATAAAATTGATAGATTAAGAGAGGGTATACCATCAGCTGACAAATAGCTGTAATAAGAAAGGACTGAGCTAAAGGATTATTGCTTAATCTTAACAAGCTTGAGGAAAATATAAGTGAAAATGCAGCTAAGTAGGATAATTGGAAGCCTGTTTGATAAACAACCCAAGGAGAGGAAAACAAAAATAAAATGAAACTTAAAGAAAATGCATCTGATATGATTAACTTATTTTTTATTAGACTACTGATCAACAAAATTTCTGTTACAGATACAGCTCTCCACACCGAGGGAGCTCCTCCTGCAATAAGTCCGTATAAGGGTAATGCTAAAATTAGAAGCCAATTTGCGGTTTCTCTTCTCACACCTAGACGCACCATTACTTCATAGAGCAGCATAACTACTAATGCCACATGTAAACCAGAGATTGCAAATAAGTGAGTGATACCTAGGGTCAGATATGCATCCTGAAGATCTAGAGGCATACTTTCTCTGCTCCCTATTAGTAAAGCCTCTGCTTCTGCTTGGAGGCTTGCTGGAAAAGTAAGTTGGATATGCTGCTTTAGTATGAAGCGTTGTTTAGCCATATAAGTACTAAATCCAGTCTTCAGAGTTAACATTTTATATTCTTCAACGGTTATTTGACCAATAGCTCCATGACTCTTTATATACTTTTCTATGTCAAAAGCATATTTATGAGAAGTTGGTCTTTCTATAGCCTTTTCTACCTTAACTTGTAACTCCATACCAGTTAAAGAGTTATTAGAAAAGTAGTCTTTATCGTCTTCGTTTAATATTTTTAGCTGAACATACCACTTTTGGTTTGTATCTGAAGTAGCAAAGCCTCTTATAAATCTCCCATTAATACGATAGTTATCCGTCCAAGTAATCGTTTTTACGTCGTTATGTTCGACCTTTTCTGGATTAATATGATCTACATAAAAAAAAGTAAAGAAGCCTATAGAAATAATAGTAATAGTTAACATTAACGAAATTTGCCTATAAATAAACCAACAGAATAATAGCACGAACAAGATTAGTAGCCTTGTCGATTCAAATGCTGCTAGAGTAGCAAGTAAAATGGACAAGGCTACATATATTACATTACCTTGGATTCCTCCAAACCGAATAATTCTGCCACCTTCCTCTCATAAGGCAGAAGTTCCTCCTCACTTGCTCCCTTGTCCCTTAGCTTCGTTATAAGCTCCATATAAAGGGTTACCTTCTCGTCACTAAGGAAATCAATTTTACGCTCGTCAAAGGGCACGTGAATGGTCTCTACGCCTGCTTTGTTCAGTAATTCTATTGCATAGGAATTATTTTTATAGTCTTGCGCATAGTACAATCTTGCAATACCAGCTTGAATGATTGATTTCGTACAAGGTAAGCATGGGAAATGGGTCACATATAAGTCTGCTCCACCGACTGTAATACCATATTTTGCACATTGTAAAAGTGCATTCATCTCAGCGTGCACCGTTCTAACACAATGGTTATCAACTACATAACATCCATCATCGATACAATGCTCCCCACCCGATATGGACCCATTATATCCTCCAGCCATGATTCTTCTATCCCTTACAATGGTAGCTCCAACTGCTAAACGCGTACATGTGCTTCTTAGTGCTAATAAGTGGCTTTGTGCCATGAAAAATTGATCCCATGTAATTCTCTCCATATTAAATACCCCCTAAATAATACTTCTTTTAGTTTAAATCTTTCATGGATAAACTTCAATCAAGCCTATTATTTAACAGTGATATAAGTTTCAAGCTTTTCAAAAGTCTTTTGACCGATTCCAGTAACCTCCATTAAATCCTGAACAGATTTAAAACCACCATTTTCCTCTCTATAAGAAATAATGGCTTCAGCTTTTGCCGGACCTATTCCTGGTAAAGAGGTCAAGCCTTGTATATCTGCTTTATTAATGTTGATCAGCTGATCTTTTGATGAACTGGTAGCGGAATTAGCAGGGGTTACAACCTCTTCACCAACTAAAGGGACATAAATTATCATCTCATCTTCTACTTTTTGAGCATGATTAATTGTTTTACTATCACCTTCAGGCAAATACCCACCCGCTAGTTCTATAGCAGTTAACACCCGATCACCATTTTCGAGTTCATAGACTCCTGGATTTTGGACAGCTCCTTTAACTTCTATAAATATGGAGTTATCTTCTTCAATGTTTATTGTTTCTACAGTTTCTTGTAAGTTTGTATCGTCTAAAAGGGAGGGTTGTATTAGTTCAGCCGAGGGGACAGCTGAAAAAAATTGCTTTTGAAGAAATAGAAACACTAGGAGAGTTAATACTCCAATAGGGAGTATCAGCTTTTTAAGCTTACTAGATTTAATCTTGGGGATCATGCATCAGCCTCTTTTCTTAAAGAGGTAAATGATATGGAGATGTACAAAATATACCAAATTTACCTCTTCTTGAAAAGAGTTATTTCACTGCACGTATAAAATATCTTTCAATTTCATCGGTGGGCTGTTCGTCAAAAATATTTGTTTCCGTATATACTTGCGAAAATCCTACACGCTCTAAAAGTTTTATATAAACTTCAAGAGGAAAACTTCTTTGATAATGGGATTCCTCAAATCTTTCGTAATAGCCTGATGCAGCATCACGGACGAAGAAAGTAATATCGTGGTAAATAGAATGTTCTTCTTCTCCTTGCTCCGTGTTCCATATATAAGCTACCTGCTCATCTTCATATGTAAATGGTCCATCAGGAAATATATGATTCATTTTATATTCCGAATGAATGTCAAAGAATAACTGACCTTCTTCATTCAATGTAGAATAGACCTGTAGAAAGGTTTGTTCTACCTCTTCTAAAGTTTCCAGATAGTTTAATGAATCTATCGCTATCACTGCAACGTCTACATCGGAAACACCATCTATATCGGTCATAGACTGGCACACAAACGTTATATCTGTATTCTGCTCGGTGCTTCTATTTTGGGCAACTGTCAGCATTGACTCAGATAAATCAATGCCGATCACTTCATACCCAGCTTTTGCAAAGCTGACACTTAGTACACCTGTGCCACAGCCTATGTCCATTAAACGTTTATTTTTCAAAATAGGTGCTTTAGCCAGCACCCATTCTGCATATTTATCATATGGTATATCTGACATCAACGAATCGTAGATGAAGGCGAACTGGTCGTAAGTAGACATTATGCGTCATGTCCTACTTCAATCATTGGAGCATCGCCCCATAGACGTTCTAGGTTATAATAAGAGCGCTCATCTTTATGGAATACATGTGCTACCACATCTCCCATATCAACTAATATCCAACGAGCCTCATCGAAGCCTTCCATACGTTTTACATTGAATCCAGCTTTATCTGCTTGTTCAAACAGTTCCTTTGCAATCGCTTGAACTTGACGATCTGAGTTAGCGTGACAAATTAGAAAGTAATCCGCAAGTAAAGATACGCCTTGCATATTTAAAATTACAATATCCTCCGCTCTTTTGTCGTCTGCCGCTTTATAAGCTATTTCTACTAATGATTTGTTTGAAGTCATTCTTTCACTTTTCCTCTCTTTTGTATCAAGTCATTATAACAATGAAATGAATCCGGAAAAACCGGCTGTCTTTTTTTGATCAAAAATGTCATGCTGTGCTGGACGCAACTAAGCATCCCTTCTTCTAAATCTTGATTTGCAATTTCCCTTAATACTTCTACTCCAGGGAAACTTCTACTAGGTTCAATCATATCTGCAATATAGACGATTTTTTCTAAGTTAGACATCCCTGCCCGGCCCGTCGTATGATACTGAATAGCATTAAGAATATCCGCGTCTTCAATATTAAACTCCTGCCTTGCTACATAGCTTCCCACAGGAGCATGCCATAATTCATGATGAAAATTTAAAAGCATCGGGTCCATTTGCTCTGAGATAATTATTTCTTTCAGCCAGGACTTTTCTGCATATTTTACACTGTCATGTAATATGCCAGCAATTTCAGCTTTTTCTATATCCTCACCGTATTTAGCTGCAAGCTGTGTAGCTGTCTCGGCTACACCTCTCGTATGGATAAAACGGCGCTCCGGCATTCTGTCTTTCATTTGAAGAAGCATAGATTCAAATTTCATACAGATTCTCCTTTTGAATGTATTCTCTAACCTGAGCAGGAATTAGAAATCTTGTTGTTTCTCCATTCTTCAGTCGTTCCCGTATGACAGTAGAAGAAATATCGATTTGGGGAATATCTAAGGTAATAATAGGATATGCAGACACGATAGAGGTATTTGGTCTTGCAACACCAACCAAACGCACTAATTTTAAAAGATCGTCAATACGGTGCCAGTTAGATAAATACTCTACCTGGTCTCCGCCAATAATGAAATAAAATTCGGTGTCTGCTTCTTGTTCTGTTAATATTTGCATCGTATCAACAGTATATGAGGTTCCCCCTCGAATAAGCTCAATCGTTTCAATAGCCATATATGGCACCTGTTCAATAGCAAGCTTTAGCATTTCTAATCGCTGTTCGGAAGTCACTCTTGTATCCTTTGATTTATGTGGAGGAATAGCATTCGGCATCAGTCTTACTTCATCTAAATGAAGTGCATGAAACACTTCATTTGCAATGATTAAGTGGCCAATATGTGGAGGGTTAAAAGTCCCCCCCAATATCCCTACTTTTTTTGTCATGCACGATTCACTTTTGGAAGCTCAATTCGTTTGTTGTTTTTAGACTGCTTGTACAAAACAACC
The DNA here is from genome assembly GCF_938022135.1 of uncultured Psychrobacillus sp. Taxonomy (NCBI): domain Bacteria; kingdom Bacillati; phylum Bacillota; class Bacilli; order Caryophanales; family Bacillaceae; genus Psychrobacillus; species uncultured Psychrobacillus sp. The sequence goes on along the minus strand of NZ_CALIED010000039.1, from coordinate 104,441 downwards.
GTTAAACCGATTAACTGGACAAGCTCTGCTCTAGTGCCTTTTGCAAGTGCTTCTGCCACCTCGTGCTTTTCATCCTCACAGTTTTGTAAAATACTGATTTTGATCAATTCACGTACTTCCAACGCTTCGCTAATTTGCTTAGTCATTGCATCGTTAACGCCACCCTTACCTACTTGAAATATTGGTGACAAATGGTGAGCTTGACTACGTAAAAATCTTTTTTGTTTACCTGTTAACATATTATCCTCCTAATTGCTCTGTCAATCGTTGAATCATATTATCTGTATTCGGATAACTTCCGTTCCAATATGAAAAAGCTAAGGCACCTTGATGTACAAGCATACCTAAACCGTTAATTGTTCGAACATTGTACTTTTCTGCTTCCTCTAAAAAAGGGGTAACTAAAGGATTATATACAATATCAGCAACAATTGTATACTCTTTAATACCTTTTAGTTGAATAGGAAGCTCTTTACTATTACTTTTCATACCAAGAGGAGTTGTTTGAACAACCACATCAAACGATTGTAATTGTTCCTCTGCCTCTAGGTATGTAATTGCTTGACCAAATTGAAGCTCATCTACAAGTTTTTTTGCATTTTCTAATGTACGATTTGCAACGGATAGATTTTTATATCCAAGCTGCTTAAAAGCAAATATAATTCCTCTAGCTGCCCCGCCTGCACCGAGCATCAATATATTATTGGAATGGTCAGTTTCTCCAAGCGAACGGATAAACCCTAATCCATCCGTATTATAGCCCACGAATTCCCCTTCATCTGTTTTGACGACTGTATTTACAGCCCCAATTTTGGCAGCTGATTCATCCAGACGGTCCAAAAAAGGAATGATGGCTTCTTTATACGGGACCGTTACATTCCATCCACTACACCCCAGAAGCTTTAAACCTTCGATAGCGTCCTTGAGCTTCCCTTCCTTCACATGAATAGGAATGTAGCTTGCATTGATATTTTGCTCCTGTAGCCAAGCATCATGCATATAAGGCGATAAAGAATGGGCAATTGGATTACCTATGACTGCAAACCATTTTTTCAAACTTACTTCCCCCTAAATAAGAGATGGACGAATAGAAACCTCTACACCAGCAGGAGCATGAGCTGCTATCACAACTCCGCCTTTTTGCACAGTTATCCAACCAAGTCCTGAAAATACGATATCCGTTTTATCATCTTTTATCTTAAATTCATGTCTTACTAAAGGTGGTAATAGGTCTATAAATTTCTCAGAAGGTGGTGACAACAATTGACCGCGATGCTCTTGCCATAAAGTATCAGCATTCTCAAGCTTCGTACGATGAATTGGAATATCGTTTGCTATATGACAAGTAAAGGCAGATCGTTCGCCCTTTATAAAATCAAATCGAGAAAGTCCTCCAAGATAGAGAGTTTGCTCACTATTTAGTTGGAAAACCTTTGGCTTCACTTCTTTTTTAGGTGTAATATATTTTAGCTCCGATGGATCTAAGAAATGGGCCATTTGATGATGATTAATGATTCCTGGAGTATCATATAGAGCTTTTTTATCGTCTAATGGTATCTCAATCATGTCTAAGGTTGTCCCAGGAAAATGAGAAGTAGTGATAACTGCTTCTACTCCGGTAGCCTGTTTAATAATCCTGTTTATAAATGTAGATTTACCAACATTGGTACAGCCTACTACGTAAACATTTTCACCTTTACGATAATGCTCTATGGCCTCCATAGCTTCTGGCATACCAGTACCTTTATGTGCACTGACAAATAGAACATCAATTGGTGATAAGCCAAGTTTTTTTGCTTCTTGCTTCATCCAATTGATTACTTTGTTTTTCTTCACTGATTTGGGCAGTAAATCAGCTTTGTTTGCTACTAATAGTATCGGATTATTACCAACAAATCGGTGTAGGCCTGGTAGCCAGCTTCCGTTAAAATCAAAAATATCTACAATCTTCACAATTAGTCCTTTTTTTGTTCCTAAACCATTTAAGATTTTCAAGAAATCATCGTCGGTTAAAGATACCGGCTGCAACTCATTGTAATTTTTTAAACGAAAACAACGCTGGCAAATAATATCCTCTTTTTCTAACGAAGAAACAGGAGCATATCCTGGATCTCCAACTACCTCGGTTTGGATTACTGTTCCACAACCTATACATTTTGGTGCTTCTGTCACGCTTCTTCCTCCCATGTAACTTGTCCTTTTTTGTCCAAGTAACTAAAAATTCTTCTCTCCACCATACGATTGAACTTCGTCACGAAACCATCTGATTTTGCGACAGGTATCACTAGAATGGTATGGAGCTTTTGTCTATTTCCGCCAAAGACATCCGTTAATAGCTGATCACCAATAACTACAACTTCCTCTTTTTTAACGGACATTATACTAAGAGCATGACGAAAAGCCTTTCCTAAAGGCTTTTTTGCTTTATATATAAAAGGAATCCCTAATGGATCTGCAAATGACTTAACACGTAATTCATTGTTATTGGATACAATGGTTACTTGAATACCTGCTTCTTTCATATTAGTGAACCATTCTATTAGCTTAGGGGTTGCATCTGGTCGATCCCATTCAACTAATGTATTATCCAAATCTGTAATAATTGCCTTTACGCCTTTTTCCTTTAACATTTCCGGTGTTATATGAAAGACACTTCTAACAAATTCACTTGGTATAAAATTTGAATACAAAGACAAACACTCCACTTCGACACTTTTTCTTTAACGATTATAGCATATTTGCGACTCTCTCACCCATTCGAATAAACTTTCCAGGAGTTATTTCTCTTGAAAACTCTATACTGTCTTCTTCAAATAACAAAACTACTGTTGAACCGAAAGAAAAGTAACCAACCTCTTCTCCCTTTTTCCATTCTAACTCCCTGTTAGTGAGTTCAATGGAATTCACGAACATTGCCCCCACCTTAATGTGAAAACAACGTTTCTCATTAGGCATCAAAAGCTCTGTTAATAGCCGATAGTTGCCACTAATTGTTTCTTTGCCATAAGCTAGGCCCCATTTGTTCACTGGATAGGATTTCTTTCCTAGCACATACTGTCGAGTAACCTTACCATCAATTGGAGAATGGATTCGGTGATATTCCGCCGGGCTTAAATATAAAATGATAAATTTACCTTTTTCATATTCTTTACCTATTTTGTCGGAGCCGAGCATATCATATAGCGTGTATGGTTTTCCTTTTACATGAAAAATTCCATCATACGTTATATCCCCGAAAGTTTCAATAGTCGCATCTACTGGACTTATAATTCCGTTGACAGCAGGGTCTATATTTCTACTATTTTGTTTTAATGGGCGAACAAAAAAATCATGCAATGTAGAAAATTCATGGAGATGACATGGCATTTCAGAAGGATCTATATTAAAATGTTTCATATAGGCAGGTATTATTTTCTTACTGAGATTAGACTGAGCAAAGCCTTTGATTAAAGATGATGACCACCTACCATTGGTCAGCTCAATCATAGATTGATATATTTTTTCTTTCATTTCTTAGTCTCCCTATAAAAATTTACTTACAATTTTTGTTTACTCGAAGTATAATGAACAAATATGTTATTTGTAAAGGAGTGATTTGCAATGTATTTACAAAATGCTATGACTCAAACAATAAAAAAACTAAAAACGCAGGCTGCTAATATGATAACAATTGGTAATTTAGCATTCGGTGGAGCAGCAATTATGGCTACAGTAAATGAATACTACACGTTTAGCGTGTTATTTATATTTATAGCAGGCTTGTTAGATCGTTTTGATGGCATGGTTGCCAGAAGATTCAACTTAGAGTCAGAGCTTGGTAAACAATTAGATTCGATGAGTGATATTATATCATTCGGAATTGCACCTGCTCTTTTAATGTACTCCTTAGTTTTACAGGAATTTAGTATTGCAGGAATGATTATTACTGTTATATATATAGCTTGTGGCGCATTTAGATTAGCCCGCTTTAATATTTCTGAGTCAAATGGATTTTTTACAGGACTACCAATTACGGTTGCCGGAGTAATTTTAACATTATCATACTTCGCTATTAATTTTGTTCCGCCAGTTACGTACATGTTTTTATTTATTATTCTTGCATTATTAATGATTAGTACTTTTACTTTAAAAAAGGTCTGATATGCTTTAAGCAATTATATATTTCTTAAAAGGCGACTGCAAATGCAGTCGTTTTTTTCATATTTTGTCGTAATTCCACATATATTGAAAGTATAACTAGATGGAGGTGAACATAATTTCCGGTCTTCTAACCGCATTTATAAACATGGTCATCGATTTGCCACTTGTGCTTGGTTATTTAAAAGGGCAGGCGTTCCATCAGCCCCTTTCTCCGGAGGAAGAACAAGTAATGATTCAACGTTTTCTAGATGGAGACCTCACAGCAAGAGATGAACTTATCGAACGTAATATGCGGCTTGTTGCACACGTAGTTAAGAAATTTCACCCGAAGCATGAGCTTTTAGATGACTATATATCAATTGGAACAATTGGGCTGATGAAAGCTGTTAATAGCTATACACCTACCAAAAAAACAAAATTAGCAACATATGCTGCTCGCTGTATTGAAAATGAAATTCTTATGTATTTGCGTTCATTAAAAAAAGTTCAAAAGGATATTTCTTTACATGAGCCTATTGGAATGGATAAAGATGGACATTCTTTAGAAATCACCGATTTACTACAAGGGCTAGATAAAAGCTCGGACGAACAGCTAGTGGAAGAAGAAGATACCAATCGTTTATATAAACACCTATCCCAACTCGAGAAACGAGAGCTAGATATCATCGTTCGAAGATATGGATTATTAGGCCATGAGCCAATGACTCAAAAAGAAATTTCTAAGCAATTAAAAATTTCAAGAAGCTATGTTTCTCGTATTGAAAAGCGTGCGCTTGTAAAGCTCTATCAGTATTACATCCATGAAAAAAACTCTCTTGATGGATCAAACACCAAGAGAGCTAGAGAAAATTAATCTTCACTTGTTTCTGCAATCATTACAAATGCTAGTACAGCTGTAACCAAAACAGACATAGCCATGATAAAAACCATTTGATCTCCCCCTAGACTATTGTGGAAAGCTTTATATACTTTCATCATAGCACATAAAGGAAACACTATTTACAAGCATTCTATGCTATAGTTTGTCCAATTAATGACAACTAAATGTTTTCAATTACACGAAGCACTATTTGTGTGGAATGCTTAGCTGCAACTGGAAGGAACTCATCAAAACTAACGGAAGATTCTTTTCCAGCAATATCAGAAAGAGCACGAATAACTACAAATGGCACGGAAAATTGATGACAAACCTGAGCCACAGCAGCAGCTTCCATTTCACAAGCTTTCATAGTAGGAAAATAAGAGCGAACAAGTTCCACTCGTTCTGGATTATGCATAAAAGTATCTCCAGTAGCTATTAAGCCAGTAGATGCCTGATGTTCACCAATTTCATTTACTGCATCTTCAGCGAGCTTCATTAAACGCTCATCGGACTTAAATGCAGGTGGCATTTGGGGAACTTGTCCCATCTCGTATCCAAAAGCGGTTACATCTACATCGTGATGTCTTACCTCATCTGAAATAACAATTGCCCCTACTTCTAATTGAGGGTCATACCCGCCAGCAGAACCTGTATTGATCACATAGTCTGGCTTATATTCGTTTAAAAGAATGGCAGTAGACATAGCTGCATTGACTTTACCAATTCCACTTTTCAACAGTATTATTTCATGATTTTTATATGTACCGGTCGTAAACTCACTATTTGCTATTTCGATAGTACTTGAATTCTCAACTGCATTTCTTAATAATTCTACTTCTTCTTCCATTGCTCCAATTACCGCAATCTTCATTATTAATAACCCCTCTCTAAAAGTACTTCTTTTAAAGTAAAGGAGAGCGGCACTTTAGTCAAGTACCGCTCCCAAATTGAATATTTATTTAACTGATTTTAACTTTTCTTTTTTGGTTGGTTTCCATCCTTGTCCATCGACCCATTCTAAAGAGATACGATAGATTTCTTTACCATCTTTAGAAGTAACAGTTCCTATAGATTTTTGTGGACTTCCCCCATTACCAAGAAATTGGACAATCATATTTGAAGGGTCTAAGTTTGCAGCGTGAGCTAATGCGTCAACTTTTTCTTCCCAGTCTACCGTTCCCTTCGTATAGCTTGATACATGCTCTCCTGTCTGTGAGGTCCCTAAAGGTTCCCAAGACGGATCTACTAGAACAGCTTCTACATTTGGATCATCGGATTCTTCTATAATTTCATTTGAGTCGTTAGAAGATGTGCCTGACTCTGTGGTCGAATCATTTTCTTCAGTGGCTGTTTCGTTTTGTTCGTCCTCTTCGGCTATTTCCTCAGTAGTCAATTCAATATCTTCTGATTCCTCTTCTTCGACTTCACTACTCTCTGAAACGGATTCAGTTTCTTTTGGTTCTTGTGCAATATCTTTTTCCTCTTTATCACCTGTCACTAAATTAACAACAACTATAATGATTAACAGAAGTACTACTCCAATTAAGACATTCAGTATTGTATTAGTTTTTTTCTTGCGATTATTTTTGTTTAAACGTGAGTTAATTTTTTGATTTTGTTCTGACATACTCTTCCTCCTTTTAAAGATAGAGAACTATAAATAATAGACGTGATAATAGAAACTAAGTTTCAAAACTTTAGGTGCTAACTAATTTAATACATAAAAATGCTTTTAGCAAGTCTCATTTTTATTCCAAATATTATATCATAGGGATATAAAGAGAATGATACACTAATATCTACGATAATAGCTTTTTCCCACTACAGCGGACGATTTCATGAGAGCATATGAGCTAAGACATTACCTCCCTCTAGCGCTTGTCCTCAGGATTTTATAGCATTTCTGCCCTATCATTAATATGCATAGAAGAAAGAGTGAGTCCATCCACTTATACCCTTAGGAATATCAAAAATACATTACAGTTATAAAAATGAATAAACAATATGACAAAGGTCTTAACTATTTATACTTAAATTCTTTGTAAATTTAAAATGAGGAGCAAACATATAAATGTCTACTCCTCATTTATGAAAATATATTGTCCGTCTTATGAAATAGAAATAATTTCTACATCCATTTCTCCGCCTGGAGTAAGGATTTTCACTTTATCTCCGGTTGTCTTTCCAAGTAAGCCTTTAGCAATAGGAGAATCGTTTGAGATAAGCCCTTCTAAAGGATCAGCTTCAGCAGATCCAACGATAGTGTAGCTTTCTTCATCTCCATCTGGAATTTCAACAAATGTCACTGTTTTACCTAAAGAGACAACATCATTATTATCTTCCTCTTCGATAATCACAGCATTTCGAATCATGGATTCAATTGTAGAGATTCTTCCTTCAACAAAAGCTTGGTCTTCCTTAGCAGAATCATACTCCGAATTCTCCGATAGATCACCGAAGCTACGAGCGATCTTAATACGTTCTACGACTTCTTTACGTTTTACAGTTTTTAATACTTCTAATTCTTCTTCTAGTTTACGTTTACCTGCTACAGTCATCGGAAATTGTTTCTCTGTTGACACTTCCATACACTCCTTTAAAATCCCTCTTTATAAACATATATTTCCTATTCATATGCTTCGAGTTAAAATGATATGAATTTAATGAAATATTTGTAAATCTTTCATCATCATATTATACAATAGCATTAGTTTCAAGAATAGTTTTTATTTTTGTAACCATTAAATCGATTGCTACCTCATTTTGACCGCCTTCAGGAATAATTACATCTGCATATCTTTTGGTAGGCTCTATAAACTGATTATGCATCGGGCGAACGACTGTTAAATATTGTTCTACTACAGATTCTACAGTACGGCCCCTCTCATGAATATCACGTAAAATTCTTCGAATAATACGTAAATCCGAGTCTGTATCTACAAATAATTTTATATCCATGAGGTTTCTTAAACGCTCGTCCTCTAGCACTAGGATACCTTCTAAAATAATTACATCCTTTGGTTGGATCAGGACTGTTTCACTTGAACGCGTGTGTTGTGCATAATCATAAATTGGTTTTTCAATTGCTTTGTCGTTCAGCAAATCATTTACATGCTGAATAAGTAGGTCATTGTCAAAAGCAAAGGGATGATCGTAATTTGTATTCAATCTTTCTTCATAAGCTAAATGGCTTTGGTCTTTATAGTAATAATCTTGTTCAATAACTACTACAGAATGGTCTTTAAAAACTTCACTAATTGCTTGGGTAACGCTGGTCTTTCCTGAACCGGAACCACCAGTGATGCCTATGATAAGCGGAGTACGTTTAGCCATTAGTTTAACCCCTTTCTCATCATGTTGTTTGGATATAATTTAGTCGGACATGTAAATTGAACTATTTCTAAGGGATGTCTTGCTGCATCTAGAACTTTTCCCTTTTCATTTTTAAGTTCACCAATTACTAATCGAACGTTGTCGATTTCGGGTCCAAAGAATTCTACTTCATCTCCTGGCTTGAAGTAGTTTCTCTGTTGTAATGTTACTACTTGTGTTTCATCGTTATAGTCTAGAACTAGCCCAACAAAGTCGTATCCCAGTTTTTTGTCATGAACGCCATACATTTGTTGTTCAACACCAGGTTCACCCTCAAAGAATGCTGTATCTGCTTCTCGGTTTGCACACTTTTCAAGCTCTTCCAACCATTCCTGCTTCATAACAAAGTTTTCTGGGTCCGCACAATAAGCATCGATGACTTTACGATATACACTAATAACTGTAGCTATATAGTGAATAGATTTCATACGACCTTCTACTTTTAGAGAATCAATTCCCATTTCAATCATTTTAGGAATAGATTCAACTAGCTTCAAATCTTTTGGACTCATAGCAAAAGGAGTATCTTCTTCTTCAAATAATGCTTTCTCTTCTCCATTAGAGCTTGCTTCGTAGAGATCGTAGTCCCATCGGCATGATTGGCAGCAACCACCGCGGTTAGAATCGCGAGCAGTCATATGATTAGAGAGTGTACATCTACCGCTATATGCTATACACATAGCTCCATGGATAAATGTCTCAATCTCTATATCCACTTTTTCTTTCATTAGCTTTATTTCTTCACCGCTTGTTTCTCGAGCTAAAACAACTCGGTGTAAGCCTTCTTCCTTCCAATATTGGACTGCTTTCCAGTTAGAAAGGGATTGTTGAGTACTTAGATGAATTTCTAGCTTAGGAGCTGCCTCCCTACAGGTTTCTATAATTAAAGGATCTGCAACTATAATTCCAGTTACTCCTGCAGCCTCTATTGACTTTAAATACTCCTCTAGCCCGTCCATATTTTCGTTATGGGCAAAGATATTAGTTGTAACATAAATTTTTGCACCGTATCGATTGGCAAACTCGACACCCTCACGCATTTCATCAATGGAGAAATTACCTGCGTTTGAACGTAAGCCAAACTCTCTACCACCTATAAATACTGCATCTGCACCATAATGAACAGCAATTTTTAATTTTTCTAGACTACCGGCCGGAGCCAATAACTCAGGCTTTTTCGTAATGACACGTTTGCCGTCGACTAATTCACTTATTTCATCTATTTTCGTGTTTATCACATGAATTCTGTCCTTTCTGAACCGAAAATAATTTCAGCTAAGAGCTACGCAATTAGTATACTGTTTCTTTAAAATAGAATCCGGTATCCAAGGGTCTAAGTGGAGGTTGAATAGCTTCAATTTTCTTAAATAGTTCCTTTTTAATCTCTTTATAGGCTGAACGTGATTCATAGTATGCATCAATTGCCTGACGATAGTAGCTAGTGACTTCCGTTACATATGACGTTTCATGGAGAATGCCATCAATCTTTAAGCTATCCACTCCTGCATCTAAAAACTCATCTAACTCATCAATCATACAAATATCATTCGGACTAAAAATATGGGTTCCATTTTGATCCTCGAAGATAGGGTACTTATTCGATCGCTCTTTATCATGTAAAAACATATTCTTATTGTGAGAGCGGTTTTCCACTTCCATTGCTTTATCTTGAAAAAGAAAATAGTTGCCGATTAAAGATCGCTTAGACTGGAACATACACGTCATTCCGTGCACCTGTGCCTCTACTTCGACTTCTGCATTTTCTTTTATATCTATCACTTCTTCTAAGCTAAGCTCACGAGCTAAAACAGCTCTTGTAGAACCACGTTTTCCCCAATAGTTTGCTGTAAAGAAATTAGTAGCTGTTTGTTCAGTATTCCAATGAAGAGGTAGTGTAACTCCCGCCTCTCTCCTAGCAATAATTACCGCCGGGTCACCAAATACAATTGCATCTACACCAATTTCTTGTATTTTCTGCATATAAGGGCCAAGTTCATCTACTTTGTCATTGTGAAAAATGCCGTTCATGGCAACGTAAATTTTTTTATTATGTTCTTTTACTAGCTTTGTCGCTGCTTGAATATCATCTAGTGTAAATTCTCCTGCTAGCCTTAACCCAAAATACTGTTCGCCTACTAAAAAAGCATCTGCACCCGCCTGTATAAGCTCTCGAATGTGCTCTACATTTTTAGGTGTCACTAGTAATTCTGCTTTTTTCATGCTTGTCACCTCTTTATACTTACTAGCATTCCGTCTCCCACAGAAAAGAATGCTGTGTCATAGTCTGGATGCTGCATTAACCATTCCATAAACTGATGCTGGTTTCGCACCATGGTTCTTTTCCTTCTTGGAACCTCTTCTATTGGAAGCTCGGAGAGACCGTTTAACAATATATTATCACAGTAAATAACGCCCCTATCGTTTAACAAAGGTGCGTACTTTTCAAAGAATTTTTTATATTGTCCTTTTGCAGCATCAATAAAAATAGCATCAAATCTTTGATTATTCAAAGTATCCTCGTCTAACTCTAAGGCGTCTCCAATAATGACTCTGATGCGTTCCTCCAAGTTGGCTCGGTTAATATATTCCTTAGCTAACATCGCTTTTTGCTCATCACGCTCTACTGTGACAATAGAAGCATCTAGTTTGTCGGCCATGCGCATAGAAGAATAACCGATTGCTGTTCCAAGTTCTAAAATAGAGGTTGGCTTCTGTAAAGAGAGTAACTGTAGCAATACTTCCATTCCCGACAGTTGCATAATTGGTACATGGTTTTCTTTTGCATAGCTCTCCATTTCAATAAAGATAGGTTCTCTTGGCTTAATTAGATTTTTCATAAAATCTTCACTGATGTTCATAGCTTAACTCCTTTTAGATGCAAGGTTATTTCGTTATGTAAACTGGAGATATCTCTGCTTCCCGAAATTCTACTCCTAAGTACAAGGATAATCAACAGACAAATATAACCTGATACGTAAAAAACCCATCTTATAATAACATAGCAGGAGAAGGAAAGCGATAACCTTCCTTCTCCTGCATGCTAATTATTTTAAATGTTCGTCTATTTTTTGAAGATGTTCATCATATGTTTTAGAAAAATGATTTTTTCCTTCTTTATCAGCTAGGAAATAGAAGTATTCTGTCTTTTCAGGATCTAAAGTTGCCTCTATGGACATTTTCCCTGCATTTGCAATCGGACCTGGTGGTAATCCTTTGTTTTGGTAAGTATTATATGGATTATCAATTTCTAAGTCCTCAAATAATACACGATCTTTATGGCTTCCTAAAGCATAAAGTACAGTCGGGTCGGTTTGTAATGGCATATCAATTTCTAAACGGTTGAAAAAGACGCTAGCTATTTTTTCACGGTCTGTTTGAGCAGTTGCCTCTTCTTCCAATAAGGAAGCAAAGGTTAAAAGCCAATGAACAGACTTTTCTTCTGCTTGTAGCAATTCATAATAAGGTGCCAATGCTTTGTCCGTTTGAGCCAATAACATTTCTGCTATTTCTTCATTTGTCGGATTTTCCTCGTAAAATGGATATGTCGATGGATATAAATAACCCTCTAATGCGTAGCGGATATTTTCCCCTTTGATTTCTTCTGTTAACAATGTAGGGTACTTACTCATCATGCGATCAACAAATTCAGCGTTCGTAACTAGTTCAAAGAATTCCTTGGAAGAATTTCCAGTCTTCTTCTCCACTACATCTCCAATTTGCTCTAGAGTCAATCCTTCTGGAATGGTTAAGGTTAGTAGTGGTTCCCTGTAAATTTTACCAGTTTTAAGACTTTCGATAATTTCATCTAAAGTCATATCCTTAGACAAATCATATGTACCTGCTTGAAAATCAGATTGGTTATTAAACTTAACATAGTATTTAAAAATCTTTGCATTTTTAATTATTCCATTTTTTTCAAGGGTCGAAGATATGCTATCGATACCTGAGCCAATTGGAATTTCAACAGTCACTTTCTCAGTAGAGTCGGGATCCATTGGTTCAAGAGCCCCTTTCACATAGTTATAACCAGTGAATCCAGCTATAGCAATAATGATCAAGAGAACCAATGCTATTATCATTACTATTTTTCTAACAAGTTTTACTTCTTTTTTTTTGTTTTTCATCTGATCAAACATGATCTCTTTTTTTGATTTGTTTTCCACGGGCTTTCCCCCTTTATTCTCCCTTATTATACATGATGCTTCACAAAAAGAAAAAGGATGGAATGAGAATACTCAGTCCACCCTTTTTAGATTTGAATTAGTCTTCGTCTTCTTCTGTTTCATCTAAAAATGTGTTTAACATTTCTTCGATCATATCCCATTCAGCATCTGTCTCGATTGGATGTAAATCTCCATCTTCTCCGTTTTCATTTGGAGTGAAAGAAGAAGCATGAATTTCTATTTCTTCGTTCTCATCTTCTTCAGCACCGATAGGGTAGTAAAGTACATATGATTTACCGAATTCATCTGATTCAAATGTAAATAAAACGTTACAAAGCTGTTCATTTCCGTTGTCATCAACGATTGTGATATTTTCTTGTCCGTGGTCCATTTGTGGTCACCTCATCTGTTTTTTCTATCAAGATATCCTTGTAAAATCATTACAGCAGCCATTTTGTCAATAACTAGCTTGCGTTTTTTACGACTAACATCCGCATCTATTAACATACGTTCTGCAGCCATAGTTGTCAATCTTTCATCCCATAATGTTACTGGAAAGTTATATTTGTCAGTTAACAGCTTGGCAAATTGTTCCGAAGCTTCTGCACGCGGTCCGATAGAATTATTCATGTTTTTAGGAAAGCCTACAACGAACTCACTCACTTGATGTTGTTTTACCAATTCATCAATTCGTTCCATCCCAAATTCTTGTGCATCTTCGTTAATTTTGATCGTTTCAATTCCCTGGGCTGTCCAACCGAGGGCATCACTTATTGCAATGCCCACGGTGCGAGAACCGACATCTAAACCCATTATTCTCATAATTACGCCTCATTATTCTTTTTAATATAGAACTTAACTAGCTCCTCTAAAATTTCATCTCGTTCTAATTTACGGATCATATTTCGAGCATCTTGATGGCGAGGAATATAAGCTGGATCACCAGAAAGTAAATAGCCAACAATTTGATTTATAGAGTTATATCCTTTTTCCTCTAATGCAGAGTGAACCTGAAGCATCACATGTTTGACTTCTTGTTCCATCGATTCCTCTGGGAAATTGAATTTCATTGTTTTATCAAATGAACTCATGATCAGCACCTCGCTTTCAAATTGGTAATAATGTTTGCTTAGTTATTTGTTAAGTATACCGTATTTTTGAAATAGTTTAAACTGATTTGATGTATTCGTAAACGGAGTTAAGTGCAAGCTCTAGCTTACTTGCGTCTTTAGCCCCAGCCATGGCAAAGTCCGGACGGCCCCCACCTTTACCTCCACATTGTTCAGCGACTAGTTTGACAATATTTCCAGCATGGTAGTTCCCACCTACTAAATCCTTAGTCACTCCAGCAGAAATCATTACTTTTTCCTCGTCTACTGCGCCTAAAACTATGACAGCATTATCCATTTTTTGTTTTAAATCATCCATCATTTGTCTTAGCTGATTATTATCCTTAGCCTCTACTTTAACAGAGAGCACCGTAATGCCATTAATAGTTTGAGCTGATGATAAAACAGAAGATGCCTGACTATTAGCGATTTTAGCAGATAATGATTCATTTTCTCTTTGAATGTTTTTCAATTCACCTAACAATTGAGAAACCTTCATAACCAAATCCTTTGATTGAGCTTTTACTAGTGAAGCAGCTTCCGTAAGAAGCATTTCTTCCTCTTTAATAACCTCAAATGCACCTTTTCCAGTAACTGCTTCAATACGACGTGTTCCTGCACCGATACCGCCTTCAGAAAGGATTTTAAAGTAGCCTATCTCCGACGTGTTTTTCACATGCACTCCACCGCAAAGCTCTAATGAATAAGCTCCCATTTGAACTACTCTCACAATATCTCCATATTTTTCTCCGAAAAGAGCCATGGCACCCATATTTTTTGCCTCTTCAATATTGTGATATCCAGTTACTACCGGGATATTATCCCACACCTTCTCATTAACTATACGCTCAATTGTTTCTAGCTCTTCTTTCGTTACTTGCCCAAAATGAGAAAAGTCAAAACGTAAGCGATCTGGTCCAACATATGAGCCAGCTTGGTTTACATGTGTTCCTAGAACGTCTTTTAAAGCTTGATGTAGAATATGTGTTGCCGAGTGATTTTTTATAGTGTGGCCTCTTAATGTTTGATCTACTGTAGCTACTATGTCAGCCCCAACCACCATTTCTCCAGACTCAATAATAACAGTGTGTAGATTTTGACCATTTGGAGCTTTTTGAACATCCTTTACAAACCCACGGAAATTATCATTTTCAATTGTTCCATGATCTGCTATTTGACCCCCACTTTCCGCATAGAAAGGTGTCTGAGTTAAAATAATTTTCACTTCATCGCCTTCTTGAGCAGATTTAACTAATTCTTGCCCAAGTACAATAGAGGTAACCTTTGTAGTGACACTTAGCGTATCGTAGCCAACAAACTCACTTTCATCTTGTAAGTTACTAAAAACAGCAGATTGCACCTGCATAGAATCTACATTCTGACGAGCAGCACGTGCTCTAGAACGTTGAGCTTCCATTTCAGCTTTAAAGCCCTCATGATCAACTGTCATATTTGCTTCTTCTGCATATTCCTCTGTTAACTCAATCGGGAAGCCGTATGTGTCATAAAGTGTAAAAGTCGTTGTTCCAGGTATAAATGACTCACCTTTTGAACGTTGCTCCTCAATTACTTTTTCTAAAATGCTAAGCCCGTCATGTAGTGTTTCATGGAATCTTTCTTCCTCTGTTTTAATAACACGCATGATGAAGTCTTTTTTCTCTGTAACTTCTGGATAGAAATCCTTCATGATTTCCCCTACTACAGGTACAAGCTCAAATAAAAATGGCTGATCGATACCTAGTTGTTTTGCAAAACGGACAGCTCTGCGAAGAAGTCTTCTCAGTACATAGCCGCGTCCTTCATTGGAAGGTAAAGCCCCATCTCCAATAGCAAATGCAACGGTACGAATATGGTCAGCAATTACTTTGAAAGCTACGTCATTCTCCTTGTTTTGGCGATACTTCTTACCTGCAATTGTTTCAGTTTGCTCGATAATCGGCATGAATAGGTCTGTATCAAAGTTAGTTGGAACATTTTGTACAACACTAGCCATACGCTCCAAGCCCATTCCAGTATCGATGTTTTGCTTTGGTAATGGTGTATATGTGTGATCTGGATTATGGTTAAACTCAGAGAAAACTAAGTTCCAGATTTCTAAATATCGATCATTTTCTCCACCTGGATAAAGTTCTGGATCATTTACATCATTACCATAGGTTTCACCACGGTCATAGAAAATTTCTGAGTTAGGTCCACTCGGTCCTTCTCCAATATCCCAGAAGTTTCCTTCTAAACGAATAATACGCTCTTCTGGAATACCAATTTCATCCTTCCAGATAACATATGCCTCTTCATCTTCTGGATGAATGGTAATAGATAGCTTTTCAGGTTCAAAGCCCATCCACTTTTCATCAGTCAAAAACTCCCAAGCCCAATGAATTGCTTCTTTTTTAAAATATTCACCGATTGAGAAGTTTCCTAGCATTTCAAAGAACGTATGATGTCTAGCTGTCTTTCCTACATTTTCAATATCATTTGTACGAATAGATTTTTGTGCATTTGTGATTCTTGGATTTTCTGGAATTACACGTCCATCAAAATATTTTTTTAACGTAGCAACTCCACTATTGATCCAAAGAAGTGAAGCGTCATTAATCGGTACAAGTGGAGCAGATGGTTCTTGTGAGTGACCTTTTTCTATAAAAAAGTCTAAATACATTTGTCTAATTTGTGCACCAGTTAAATGTTTCATTTTTTCATTCCTCCTAATAATATTATTCCTCTTTAACAAAAGATTTGACGCTATGCAAAATAAAATAAAAAAAGCCTTCATCCCAAAAAGGGACGAAAGCTATTATTTCGCGGTACCACCCTAGTTACATAATAAAATACAACCTTATTATGTCTCTTAAGAATCCTTAACGCAGATTTACGGCAGGTATTAGCTGCACTCAGGAGTAGCTTTCCTAATTGTTATACGCTGGGGATTCTTTCAGCCAAAGGAATCCTTCTCTCTTCAGGTAACAACAGTACTTTCTCCGTCATCATGTTTTATATGCAATTTTGATTATAATTAACAATTTGTACTATGTCAATCGGTATCTAAGAACTCATATGGGGTAATACCCTTCATACCTATAAGAGGATCGATTAAATGATAATTATCTGCTGACAAATATGTTGAGTCCACTTCATCCGCCTCAACAGACAACGTCACTTCAGTACTACTTTTTTCTGTAGATACAGATGATGTAGATTTTGTCTCTATTTCTTCTTTTACTTCATCTGCTAAACGTTCTTTTAATGTAGTTAAACGCTGCAAGTCATCTGTTCGTTCAACGCCAAATTTAAATACCTCTGGATCTCCACAAAGAATTAAGAAATTTTTAGCACGAGTAATTCCAGTGTAGAGCAAGTTACGTCTAAGCATTTTCATATAGCTTCTCGTAACAGGCATAATGACTGTTTGGAACTCACTACCCTGTGATTTATGAACGGAGCAACAATACGCTAGAGTAATTTGATTTAAGTCATTCTTTTCATACGTAACTTCATTGCCATCAAAAGAGACAACAAGCATCTCTTTCTTCTCAACCGTTTCATTGGCTCTAAAAATAGCAACAACTTCCCCCATGTCACCATTAAAAACGTTACTTTCCGGTTGATTTACTAGTTGAAGTACTTTATCGCCTATTCGATAAATTGTATCTCCAAAGGTCATTTCCTTACGTGTTCCATCGGTATTCGGATTGACCATCTCTTGAATCATTTTATTTAACGCATCTATTCCAGCAGGCCCTCTATACATAGGAGCTAGCACTTGTATCTCTCGAATGGATTGACCTTTAGACAATGCCGCCTTTAACACTTGTTCTACTACTTTAGGGATTTGTTCAGTCGTTGCCTTGATAAAGGATCGATCTTTTGTTTTAGCGGTAAGTGTAGCAGGTACACTTCCTTGTTTCATTTCATGTGCTAATTCTATAATGGAGGATCCCTCTGATTGTCGATAAATATCAACCAGTTCTACTGTTGGAATTCTTTTAGATGCCAGTAAGTCCTTTAATACCTGACCTGGACCAACAGGCGGGAGCTGGTCTTGGTCACCAACAAAAATAACCTGAGCATCCTTAGGGATAGCTTTTAAAAGCTGATGACCTAGCCAAGTATCTAGCATAGAGGTCTCATCAATAATAACTAGTCTTCCTTCAATTTCTTTACCTTCTGTATCGGTGTCCTCTTGTCCATTAAAGCCAAGTAATCTATGAATGGTCATTGCAGGCAGCTCTGTAGATTCACTTAATCGCTTAGCTGCTCTACCGGTAGGTGCAGCCAGAACAATTGGAAAGGGCTTTTGCTCCTTCGCCCATTCCTTTGGATCTAAGGTCAGCCCGTGCAGTTCAGAGTAAAGTTCTACAATTCCTCGTACAACGGTTGTTTTTCCCGTCCCAGGTCCTCCCGTTAATAAGGTAATATTCGAATTAAGAGCTGTTTCAATAGCCTTGATTTGTGTATTGGCATATTTAACGCCAAGACGCTTTTCTAAAGGACCTAAATGCTTCTTAATTTCTTTTAAAGGAAATTGGTGAATATCTTTATCCATTAGTAAAGTTTCTACCTTGGAGCTGATTCCTACCTCTGAAAAGTATAGAGATGGGATATAAAATTTATTTACCTCACCAACAATCCTACTTTCCTCAGCTAGCTCTATACAACATTGTGTTATTGACTCGTAAGAGATTTCTTCTCTTTGTGCATTTTCAAGCATTCTTTTAACGTCTTCTAAAAGCTGCTCAGCATATTGAAAGACATGACCCTCACTAAGTGAAGAAGTTTGAAGTAAATGGTATATCGCTGCTTTTATACGATCCGGATGATTTCCTTTTATCCCGAGCTTATAACCTAACTCGTCGGCACGTACAAAACCAACCCCCTCTACATCTTCTATTAAACGATATGGGTTTTCTGTTAACTTAGCAATTGTTTCTTCTCTATATGCCTGATAGATTTTCATGGCAACTTGGGGACCAAAACCCCACTCGTTTAACTGAATCATCACTTTTTCTAATCCTAAATTTTGTTCTAATGTGGCTCTAATAGTTTGTTTTTTATCTTCTCCTAGCTTTGGGATAATGTCTAATGATGCTGGGTCATCCAAAATTCGATTAATAGCATTTTCTCCGAGTTTCTTAACAATCAGCTCGGCAGTCTTCCTACCTATACCAGGAAACATATCACTAGATAGATAATGAACAATCCCTGTCTCTGTTGCTGGGACCTCCTTTTGGAACGTTTCGACTTGAAACTGTATCCCATACTTTGGGTGATTTTTAATAACACCTGTAAATTTATACGCTTCTTCTAAAACTAACTGGGGGAAATAACCTGTAACAATTATTTCTTTATCTGTGTATGTAGTATTAGTGGATTTTATCTTTAGTTTAATAATGGAGAATAGATTTTGTGGATTATGAAAGATAGAGACGATTGGTCGACCTGATATAAATTGTTTTTCGTTATTTATTTCATTTGTCATTTCAATCGTCTCCTAACTTCCTAATTGCGTAGTGAAATCATATCGTATACATATCTAGCTTGATCATAGTTTGGTTGTATTGTAAAAGCTGCTTTTAAATGTTTAAGAGCGCTTTCTGTGTCAGATGTAGACACTGCATATAAAACTCCCATGTTGTAATGGGCATCCGCGTTTTCTGGGTCTAGCTCTAATATTTTCTTAAAAATTGGTTCTGCCACCTCGAACATTTCAAGGCTTGCCAGAGCGATACCATACGTTAATTTAATCTGAATATCTTGTGTCTCGTCTAATTCGTAAGCTCTTTGAAGATATGGAAGTGCAAGCTTCGTTTGATCAATCTTCTGAAAGCTTTTTCCTAGCATGAAATAAGCATCTGGACCTTCAATACCATTTGTAATTGCTTTTTCATAAAGCTTTGCTGCTTCTTCAAAGCGCTCTGTATTATAATACAAATTAGCTAGGCTATAAAAGGCTGTTGCAGCTTTTTCGTCTAATGTGATTGCCTTTTGAAAAAAGCGTTCTGCACGTTCATTTTCATTCATAGAAGCTAGTAGGTTTCCAAAGTTGATAAAACCGATTGATTCTTCTGGGTTTTCTTCAATTGCTTTGTTAAACCATTCTGCTGCTTTTTCATAATTTTCTTCTTGTATTGCTTGTATCCCTAGTTCATTGTAATTCAAATCCAATACCTCCATTAACCAACGTAATCCAATTTAAGTCCATCTTTAAAAACCTCGTCTATCGTCGCTCCACCAAGACACTCATCTCCTTGATAGAAAACAACTGCTTGTCCTGGAGTGATAGCGCGAACTGGCTGATCAAATACTACACGAACACGATTTTCAGACAGTAGCTCTACGTGAACTCCAACATCTTCCTGACGATAGCGGAATTTCGCTGTACACGTAAAGGAAGATGGTTTGTCTAGCGTAGTTGTAAATGATAAATCAGTAGCTGTAAGACTCGTAGAGAACAAGGCGTCATTATTAATATTCTGACCGACTAATAAAACATTTCTTGCTAGGTCTTTTCCGATAACAAACCAAGGGTCTCCAGCTCCACCAATACCTAAACCATGGCGTTGACCAATTGTGTAATACATTAAGCCATCATGTTTACCCATTACTTGACCGTCCATTGTTTCCATAGTACCTTGCTTAGCTGGTAAGTACTGACTTAAAAATTCTTTAAAGTTTCTTTCACCTATAAAGCAAATACCAGTAGAGTCTTTCTTAGTTGCAGTTGCTAGACCTTGTTCTAATGCTATCTCACGGACTTTTTTCTTCTCTAAATGACCGATTGGAAACATAACCTTTTCTAATTGCTCTTGGTTAAGCTGATTTAAGAAATAGGTTTGGTCTTTGTTGTTGTCCTTGCCACGCAGCATTCTCGTTTGGCCTTCTTTAACTTCTACTTGTGCATAATGTCCTGTTGCAAGATAATCAGCTCCAAGTGCCAATGCATACTCTAAAAATGCTTTAAATTTAATTTCCTTGTTACACATTACATCAGGGTTTGGCGTTCTGCCCGCCTTGTATTCTTCTAAAAAGTAAGAAAATACTTTATCCCAATACTGTTTTTCAAAGTTAACGGCATAATAAGGGATACCAATTTGATTACAAACCTTTATAACATCTTCGTAATCCTCTGTTGCTGTACATACACCGTTTTCGTCGGTGTCATCCCAGTTTTTCATAAATATACCGATTACATCGTAACCTTGCTCTTTTAGCAGATAAGCAGCTACGGAGGAATCAACTCCTCCAGACATACCTACTACTACTCTTGTATCTTCTTTTTTCTTCATCATTTAACTCACTCTTTTCAGTTATCCAAGAATAATTTTACTTATTTTATTGGCCGCTTCTATTGCTTCTTCTTTTGTATTGTTTAATCCAAAACTGAATCGCACTGAATTTCTCAGTTCAGGTGTTTTTTCACCATACATCGCTACTAGGACGTGCGAAGGGTCAATGGAGCCAGCGGTACAAGCAGAACCGCTTGACGCATCAATCCCAGCTAAATCTAACTGTACGAGAAAAGTCTCCACATCTGTTTTGGGGATACTTACATTTACTACATGAGGTAGTAAATTTTCTAGTGAGCCATTTATTTTAAACTCTACTCCATTTGTTTGTAATTGCTCAACAAATGTATCTCTTAACGTTCGATAATGCTCGTTGCTTTTTTCAATGTTTTGCTGCTTAATTTCCACTGCTTTTGCAAAGGCAACAATTGCCGGAACATTTTCTGTACCTGCACGTTTTTTGCGCTCCTGTTGACCACCATACAATAATGGTTTAAGGTAAATATCCTTATTTTGATATAGAAAACCAATCCCTTTTGGTCCGTTAATTTTATGGCTGGAGACACTCAGCAAATCGATATAGGTCTCTTTTACATCAATTGAAACACTTCCGTATGCTTGTACTGCATCTGTGTGGAAATATGCTTGATGATCCTTTAATAGGTTGCCAATTTCTTTTATAGGTTGAATCGTTCCTACCTCGTTATTGGCAAACATAATGGAAACTAAAATAGTATCTTGTCTTAAAGCGTTTTTCAAGTCATCTATACTGATTAAGCCTGTTTCATCAACCGGTAAGTATGTTATTTCAAAGCCTTCTTTTTCAAGCTGCTGACATGCATGCAAGATTGCATGATGCTCAATCTGTGTCGTAATAATATGTTTACCTATAGCTTTACGGGCATAGGCAGTACCAAATAATGCGTAGTTGTCTGCTTCTGTCCCACCACTTGTTATAGTTATTTCAATTTCTTGTGCTCCAATTGATTGAGCTAATATTCTACGAGCATCATCTAATTTTTTTCGAGCAATTCTTCCTGTTTGATGGATACTTGATGCATTGCCATAAACATTATTCATCTCTTCTACTAAAGTATGAACAACTTGCTCTGCCATAGGTGTTGTTGCAGCATGATCTAAATATATTCTATTCATAATGAACTCTTAACTCCTTATATATAAAACATGTACCCTTCCAAATCAGGGTTTTCTTCAGTGTATTTGGACAAATCTTCAATCGTTGTCGTATCAAGCACATTTTTAACTGCATCACGAATTCTTAACCAAAGCTCGCGCTGTGGCGCTGCTTCCTCATCTATACCTTCTACAATTTGAATTGGACCCTCTAATACACGAATAACGTCGCCAGCAGTTATCTCATTTGGTGCTTTAGACAGCATATAACCGCCATATGCTCCTCTAACACTTTTTACTAAGCCAGCATTACGTAAGGGTGATACAATTTGTTCTAAGTAAGCTTCAGATAAGGAGTGCTCCGTAGCAATTTGTCGTAAAGCATGTGGACCTTCTCCATACTGTTTTCCTAAAGCTACCATGATAGTAAGTCCATACCGACCCTTTGTTGAAAATTTCAACGTTTTCACCTCATTTTAATTTAACAAATTACTTATTTAATCATTCTTAAGTATAATTTTTGCGTTTAATGTTAGATTCATCAGGGTATAAAAAATTCTTTCCCTAGTATAGCATAACTCATAGTGCTAACGACTTCAAAATGACTTTTAGTCCCATCTTATATATAATAAAGGAACAAATGTACGTTTTAAAGTACTAAAGATCCTTTGTTTCTTAAATGGCTGAGTTAAAATAATAAAAACTAGGGGAAGCCAAATAGAATCTAAAGTCAAAATAACTTTTCTCTTACAATAGTTGGTTTTATCACCGCTTAGGCTTAGCCTGAACCACAAATAGAAATAATCTAGATAAATACATAGAAAAAGGAGAGATCCATTTTGCAAAATGAACCACTAGCCTATCGAATGAGACCTCAAACAATAGATGAAATTGCAGGCCAGCAACATGTAATTGGGAAGAATACAGCATTATATAAAATGATTATCAATGGGCATGTTCCATCCATGCTACTGTACGGAGATCCAGGTGTAGGCAAAACCTCTTTGGCTTTTGCCATAGCTGGAACAACCAAGCTCCCTTTTGTAGCCTTAAATGCAACTAAGGCTGGGAAGAAAGACGTGGAGGATGTTGTGGCCGACGCAAGAATCAGTGGAAAGATTATATTATTTTTAGACGAAATTCATCGATTCAACAAACTACAGCAAGATACTCTTTTGCCACATGTTGAAAATGGTTCTATCATTCTGATCGGTGCAACAACGGAAAATCCTTTCCATGATGTCAATCCAGCGATCCGCTCCCGTTGTGGAGAGATTAAACAGTTGAATCGGCTTACTACGGAGGATGTAGACGTTCTTCTAAAAAGAGCTTTAGAGGATAGCGTTAAAGGTCTCGGTAAAACCCCTATTAAAATAACAGAAGAACAACGATTAAAGATTGCAGATGCCTCGAATGGTGATGCTCGTAAGGCTTTGACTCTATTAGAATCAACTATTTTTGCAAGCTTTGAAGAAGATGGTATTACCGTAGTAGAGGATTCTACGCTGGATAGCCTTATTGATCGCGTAGGTGTATTTGGAGATAAAAAGGGCTCTCACTTTTATAACTTATTATCAGCCCTTCAAAAATCAGTGAGAGGTAGTGATACGGACGCAGCTTTATATTATCTTGCGCACCTTTTAGAAAATGGGGATTTGGTAGCTGTCAGTAGAAGACTTTTGGTAATGAGCTATGAGGATATTGGACTTGCCAATCCTGCAGTAGGACCACAAGTATTAGCAGCAATTCAATCAGCAGAGAGACTAGGGCTTCCAGAAGCGCGTATTCCCCTCGCTAATGCAGTAGTTTTAATGTGCTTATCCGAGAAATCCAACTCTGCATATGTAGCACTAGATAAGGCGATTAGCAGTATCCATGCAGGTAAAACTGGGGATATTCCAAGTCACTTAAAGGATACTCATTACGCTGGTGCGAAGGAACTTGGGCATGGGGGCTATGTATATCCTCATGATCATAAAATAGGAACGTTCGGCGGTTGGGTGAAACAAACCTATCTTCCAGATAATTTAGTAGGTACAAGATTTTATGAGCCGATAGATGCTGGAGAAGAAAAGCGATTGGCAGCCATTTATAATCGGTTGGAGAACTTTAAGAAGGAAAAATAAAGTCAAAAGAATACGAGTCATAAAAATTTAAAACGCTACCGAAAAACATCGGTAGCGTTTTGCTTTACTTATAAGGATTATACACCCATTTTTCTGCGTGTATTGCTTACCTTTTTAGTTTGTTGACTTTTCATTTTTTGGTTAGCTGCTGGACCAGTTCCTTTTAAGTTACTGCCGCCTGCTTGGTTTTTCTTTTCTTCTAGCTTTTGTTTCACAGCTTCTTGAAGAGTCATTTTTTTCTTTGGCTCTTCCTGATTTTTTGTTTCAGTCATTTTAGATTCCACCTCGTTTGAAATGTGATTAGTTTTAGTATAAGTGATGTAAAAAAAACTGCAACCTATTTACTGCACTCTATTAATTGTAATATTTTTTGTAATGTCATTTATTACCCAACTAGCACAAATTAAGCCAACGACAGAGGGCACAAATGCATTAGAGGATGGTGGCATCTTAGCTTTACGGATAGCAGCATCTGGCTTTCCAACTGTTTCTACTACGTCTTCTCTTACTACAATGGGACTTTCATCTGAAAATACAACTGGAATTCCTTTAGTGATCCGATCTTCCTTACGTAACTTTGTACGGATTACTTTAGCAAGTGGATCGGTATGTGTCTTAGAAATATCAACAATTTTAAATCTAGTTGGATCTGTTTTGTTGGCAGCTCCCATACTAGAAATTATTTTAATGCCACGCTTTAAACATTCTTTCATCAAATGAATTTTATATATTATTGTATCCGATGCATCTATAACATAATCAATTTTCATATCAAAAAACTGTTCATACGTTTCTTCGGTATAGAACATATGCATATCAATTACTTCACAATCTGGATTAATGTCTGCGATTCTTTCTTTCATTACCTCAGACTTTGATCGTCCTACAGTAGACATGTAAGCTACTAATTGACGATTAATATTTGTTATATCCACATTGTCCTTATCTACTAAAATAATTCTACCCACACCACTTCGAGCGCATGCTTCCGCGGCAAATGACCCAACGCCTCCTACACCCAAAATAGCTACTGTTGTATTCTTTAACAGCTCTACTCCTTCTCTTCCTATCGCAAGTTCATTTCTAGAAAATTGATGTAACATAAAAAACACTCCATTTATATAAGATTAGTTGGTTTTATCTTTTCACTACTCAAATATTATCACATTAGCTCCAGTCGGGTACTATTCTATTAATATTTTACCCTCGAAAATTTATTATAAACGATGGAGTGTACTATGGTACACAGATAAAGTATTTACTAAATTCACTAATTTTATAGCGTTAGGAAATGCTAAATTGGATTAGAATAACTCTAATTTACAGTTTATTTTTAGGCTATGTTAAAGGGTAGGGTTGATTTATGATGCAAAGCTTATTTTTATAAGAATAAAGACATCTAGATGCTTTAAATTATGAAAATATAAACGAGTATTGTAAGAGCAAATGTATTTATTATTCATTCCACTAAAAAAGTCCCCTGCAAATACAGGGGACTTTTTTAAATAGACGAATCCCAATCGTGCCGACTAATAGTGCTTATCGTTTTGAACCCGCACAGAGCAGGTGGGTGTCCTCTTCACTGTCTTTGAAGTCCCTAACTAGAGGGCATGTCATTAACAATAAAAGTCAGACTCCCGACGATATAATTGTTCGGTCAAAACTGATTGGCGTTTCGCGAACACATCAGGATTCGTATTACTTGTATAATAGCATATCCCTTTTAAAACTTCAATGAAAATACCATGATATTATTTGACTATTCAGAAACATGAAGGATAGTAGATATATCATATATAATAGCTTTCTTCCATTTCCTTCCCTTCTCTCACACTTTCAAACGTCGATAAAAATACTCTATAAAACTAGTCCTAGATATCCTTTTCTATGAATAATATACATAGACAAGACATTAAACGGAGGGCTCTATTTGAATTCACTAACCACTTATTTTATATTAGGTATATCTTTGGCTGCACCAATCGGCCCTGTAAAGGCGACCTTACTGAACACTGGCATAAAAAACGGTTTTTTTCATGCTTGGTTTTTTGGTTTAGGAGCAATAGCAACTGATATTCTCTACATGTTAATGGTGTACTTTGGTGTCGGACAGTTTATTGACAATCCAATGATGAAAACGTTTCTTTGGTCTTTTGGATTTTTTGTCCTCATGTACACAGGGATTGAAAACTTGTTAACGGTAAATAATATTTCTATGGATGCGAAATATCGCAAGGTCGTACGGTTAAGACATTCCTTTCTATCTGGGTTACTTATGGCTCTATTGAATCCTTTAACTATTTTATTTTGGCTTGGTATTTATGGTTCCATACTTGTTGGAGGAGCAAGCGGCTCTTTATCAGGGATTGAGGTTATTTTGTATAGTATTACAATATTATTAGGAATTACACTTGTCGATCTGACGATGGCTACTATTTCTAGTGGTTCTAGAAAATTATTATCTACGCCTCTTTTAAAAACTGTGTCCATCATCTCTTCTATTTCCATGATAGGTTTTGGTATTTACTTCGGAATTCAGGCTTACTATTCTATATTTTAATTTTTAACGAGAAATCATTTCTTATAAACATATGCATAAAAAAATCCCTTCAGGAGAACATACCTTTATTCTATAAAAATTGAGGTGTGTAGGTTGGGGAAGAAAGATGAAAATCTTAACGTAAGCAAGATGACTATTATTAGTATAGCTTCGATTCCATTAGTGATGACACTTGGGAACTCCATGCTTATTCCCGTGCTTCCAATTCTAGAGAAAAAGGTAGATATTAGTTCTTTTCAATCAAGTATGATTATAACTAGCTACTCAATTGCTGCCATCATCCTTATTCCAGTCGCTGGCTATTTATCTGATCGATTTGGGAGAAAGAAAATTATATTGCCTTGCTTACTTTTAGCATTGATCGGTGGTCTTATAGCTGGAATGGCTTCCTGGAAAATGGACAGTCCTTACATGATGATCATTATTGGTAGGGTTTTGCAAGGTATGGGTGCTGCCGGTGCTATGCCGATTGTCTTGCCTCTAGTAGGTGATTTGTTTAAAGATGATCCAGAGAAGACAAGCTCCACCTTAGGTTTGATTGAGACATCAAATACTTTTGGTAAAGTATTAAGCCCTATCTTAGGTTCAGCTATTGCTGCTGTACTATGGTTCTTCCCATTTTTCTCTATCTCTATTTTTAGCGCCATCGCCTTCATACTCATATTATTTTTCGTTAAAGTTCCTAAAGGAGATAACGAAGAACCAGATAAACTTAAGGAATTCTTAAAGAAGGTCAAGGAAACATTTAAAGCTGAAGGTAAGTGGTTAACCTCGGTATTTTTAAATGGAATATATGCGATGTTCGTTCTTTTCGGGGTTCTATTTTATCTATCTGAAATATTGGAGAAGATTCATGATATTAAAGGAGTAAAAAAAGGGTTTGTATTAGCCATTCCTTTATTATTCTTATGTATTGCATCTTTTATTACGGGCAGAAAAATAAAGGGACAATTGAAAACAATTAAACGTCTAATGATTATTACACTCATCGCGGCCTCAGCAAGCGTTGTATTTATAGGCTTTGTAAAAGACAGCATCTTTTTATTGATCGCTGTTTCCAGCATTCTTGGAATCGCAATTGGTGCCATCCTTCCTGTGTTAGATGCAATTATTACTGAAAACATAAAAAAAGAAGAACGAGGAACCATCTCTTCTTTTTACAGCTCTGCTCGTTTTTTAGGAGTAGCAGCAGGACCACCAATCCTATCATTAGTCATGAAAAACTATATCAATCCTTTTTATATAGGCTGTGGTGTTCTTGGAATTATACTCACGTTTCTTGCATTTAAACTGGTTAAAGTTAGTGAAATCGAAAAAAAGGATAAAAAGCCCGCTTAAAATATTGTTAAATATAAAAATAAAACCGATAATGACTTCAAGTTATCGGTTTTATTGTGTGCCACACCTCTGTTTAATAAATCCTCAAAAAAATTAGCACCAACTTCCATTCTCACTATTGAGAAGGAACTTGTGCTAGTTTTTTTAGCTTATAATTTGATAAACTCATTTTGAATTTACACTAAACAGTATTAATAAAATACCTGCGAATAGGCATACGATTCGAGTCATAGATATTTTATCCGCTAATCCCATTAAACCTATACCTGTCGTAACAATCAGAATGCAAGGCCCTACTAGTGCAAGCATTGAATTAATATAGAATGCTTTTTCTAAGTCGTTAAACTTTAGCATAAACATGGCTGCAGTAATTTCAATGCTACCAGATGCAAGTCTTAATAAAATTATAAAGAGTAATGCCTTTTCAATAACTCCATTCATCCTTCCAATTATGTATAATCTCTTAAAAGTATATGTGACCTCTTCTTAAATTATTTTAGTTAGTTTTGTTATCTTCCAATTATTATTGAGTTTTAGCATTTGGTATACGTGTTTTAAGTATTACTCCTTCTACTCTTAATATACCTTCACTTTTTAGGTGTCAATTTCTCCTCTTTATATTGCACTTCTCTCCCACTTACGTGCGCCTCGCTATGATTTAGGTGTCACTTCCACTACTTTTAGGTGCGATTCCACTTTTTAGGTGTCACTTTCTCCTCTTTATATTGCACTTCTCTCCCACTTATGTGCGCCTCACTATGATTTAGGTGTCAATTCCACTAATTTTAGGTGCGAATCCACTCTTTAGGTGTCACTTTCTCTTCTTTATGTTGCACTTCTCTCCCACTTATGTGCGCCTCACTATGATTTAGGTGTCACTTCCACTAATTTTAGGTGCGAATCCTGCTAATTTAAGAGTAACTTCTCTCTTTGTGACTCACAAATAAAAAACCACCTTTAAGCATAAATTTCATACTTAAAAGGTGGTAACTATTTATTGTTCTTTTTTATTTAAGCTTAACTGTAGTTCATCAAGTTGAGCTTCTGCTACTGGGCTTGGTGCTTGTGTCAGTAAGCAGCTAGCACTTGCTGTCTTAGGAAAAGCAATTGTATCACGAAGATTTGTTCTTCCTGATAGAAGCATAACTAAACGGTCTAATCCGAATGCTACTCCACCGTGAGGAGGTGTACCATATTCAAATGCCTCCATTAAGAATCCAAACTGAGCTTTTGCCTCTTCGTCAGAGAATCCAAGAATTTCAAACATTTTTTCCTGTACTTCTCTTGAGTAAATACGAAGAGAACCGCCACCTAGCTCATAGCCATTTAAAACAAGGTCATACGCTTGTGCTTTTACTTGGCTTGGGTCAGTTTCCATCAACGGAAGGTCTTCGTCAGCAGGACGTGTAAATGGATGGTGGGCTGCATAATAACGTCCTTCTTTTTCATCGTACTCGAATAATGGCCAGTTCACGACCCAAAGGAAAGCATAACGACTTTCATCAATTAGCTTTAAATCTTTACCAAGCTTCAAGCGTAACGCTCCAAGAGCATCTGCAACTACTGATTTCTTGTCGGCTACAAATAGTAATAAATCTCCTGCTGCAGCATCTAGAGTTTGGATAAGCGTACTTGCTGCTTCACCTTCAAAGAATTTTGCAATAGGACCTTTAATGCCTTCCTCGTCAACTTTAAGCCATGCAAGACCTTTCGCTCCATAACGAGACGCATATTCTCCAAGGGCATCAATATCTTTACGTGAATAGTTATCTGCTGCTCCTTTGACGTTAATAGCTTTTACCTGGCCGCCGGCTTCTACTGCAGATGCAAATACTTTAAAGGAGCTATCCTTCACTTGCTCTGAAAGATCTATTAGCTCTAAACCAAAACGAACATCTGGTTTATCTGATCCGAATCTTGCCATTGCTTCGTCATAATCCATTCGTGGGAATGGAATGCTAACATCTACCCCTTTAACATCCTTCATGATTTTTTGCATCATGCGCTCATTCATCTCAAGAATGTCATCCATCGATAGGAAGCTCATTTCCATATCAATTTGTGTAAATTCTGGTTGACGGTCAGCACGTAAATCTTCGTCACGGAAACAGCGAGCAATTTGATAGTACTTTTCAAATCCTCCAACCATCAGCAACTGCTTGAATAATTGTGGAGACTGAGGTAAAGCATAAAACTCTCCTCCATGTACACGACTTGGTACTAGGTAATCTCGAGCTCCCTCTGGCGTAGACTTTGTTAAGATCGGTGTCTCTACTTCAAGGAATCCTTCATCGTCTAAGAAGCGTCTAACTGTTTTTGTAATATCTGAACGCATTTTAAATGTGTCATACATTACTGGTCTTCTTAAATCTAAATAACGATATTTTAAACGAACATCTTCCCCTGCATCTGTTTGATTTTCAATTGAAAAAGGAGGATTTTTTGCCTCGTTGATAATGGAAATTTCATTTGCTTGAACCTCAATTGCACCAGAAGGGATGTTGCGGTTTATTTGATTTTCTGCACGTGCAACGACATTCCCTTTAATTTCGATGATAAATTCGTTTCTTAACGTATTTGCCACCTGAAGAGCAGTTTCTGAAATTTCTGGATTAAATACAACTTGCACAATACCAGTACGGTCTCTCACATCAACGAAAATTAGTCCGCCCAAATCTCTTCGTTTTTGAACCCAACCGATTAGTTGAACCGATTCACCTATATGTTGTTCGTTTAGTTGTCCACTTGTATGCGTTCTGTTCATGATTATTTTGCCTCCGTTAATTTTTTAACTTCATCTATTAAGGATGTAAATGGTACTAGCTGTTGATTCCCAGTAGTTAAATCTTTTAACATAACACTTTGTTTTTCGAGTTCATCTTCACCGATTACAATCACTGCTTTTGCTTTTAATCGGTCCGCTGATTTCATCTGAGCCTTTACTTTACGGTCTAAATAGTCCATATCAGCAGAAATTTTGTTTTGACGCAGCTCAAAGGTAAGCTCCGTCACTTTTTTCTTAGCTTCCTCACCCATAGCCACTAGGTAAACATCTAGTGAAGTATGGTCTGGAAACGCAATTTTTTCTGCCTCCATCGCAAGTAGAAGCCTTTCAATGCTCATCGCATAACCAATCCCCGGAGAATCTGGCCCACCTAGCTCCGCTACTAAGCCGTTATATCTTCCTCCACCAGCTAGCGTAGTGATCGCACCAAATCCCTCAGCAGTACTCATAATTTCAAATGCAGTGTGATTATAATAGTCTAGTCCTCGTACTAAATTAGGATCTACCTCAAACTCTATATTTAACGTGGTTAAGTATTCTTTTACTTTTTCAAAATATGCTGCAGATTCTTCATTTAAAAAATCTGTTAAAGATGGTGCTGTTGCCATCAAAGGATTGTTACGATCTACCTTACAGTCTAAAATTCGCAGTGGATTTTTTTGCAATCTATTTTGGCAATCAGAGCAAAATTCCTCGATGTGTGGTTCAAAGTGGTTCACTAAAGCTTCTCGGTGAGCGATTCGACTTTCTGTATCCCCCAATGAGTTAATCACTAGTTTCAAGCTTTTTAAACCAGCTTTTTTATAGATCGACATAGCTAAAGATATTACTTCAGCATCGATCGCTGGGTCAGCACTACCGATTGCCTCCATACCAAATTGAACGAATTGACGATACCTACCAGCTTGTTGACGCTCATAGCGGAACATAGGTCCCATGTAATATAGCTTTACTGGCTGATCAGGATATCCAAACATCTTATGTTCTACAAATGATCGTACAACTGATGCTGTTCCTTCAGGTCTTAACGTAAGTGATCGATTTCCTCTATCCTGAAACGTGTACATTTCTTTTTGGACGATATCAGTTGTATCTCCTACTCCTCTAGTAAAGAGTTCAGTATGCTCAAAGACAGGCGTTCTAATCTCTTTGTAGTGAAACATACGACACTCGTCTCTTATTAAATCTTCTACTATCTGCCACTTTGCTGTTTCAGATGGCAAGATATCTTGTGTTCCTCTTGGTAATTTAATATCCATTATGTTGGACTCCCTTCAAATACAAATAAAAAAAGCCCTCATCCCTTGCATATAGCAAGGGACGAGAGCTTTTAAGCTTCCGCGGTTCCACCCTAGTTGGTTAATATAATTAACCCTCTCAACGCTGGATAACGGCCAGATCCGTTTTTGCCTACTAAAGAATACTCTTTCGACAAAAAACCTCTCGAATGTTGTTCACTGTAGGGGTCTGTAGGAAAGATTGCAGCCACGTCTTTCCCTCTCTTGTCATTCCTTATAAACAGTTACTTTTTCGGTCAATGGTTTATTATAATTTTTAATTATACTTTATCATAATAACGTAAATGAAATAAGTCAACCTTTTTAAATAAATGGTAGTAATTTTTTGTTAGACTATTTACAATAAAGAGAGAGGTGATCCAATGAATAACAAAATAGTCCACAAATTGGTAACATTATTACTAGTATTTTCGCTCTTCATACCTTTTGTTAATATTCAGGTTCAAGCTCAAGAACAAGAGGCTGTAGTAAGTGTATCATCTTTAAAGGTGCGTAGTGGTCCGGGATTAACATATGACACAATAGGTTCAGTACATAAAAATGATAAACTCTCAGTAGTTGGAAAAGAAAATGATTGGTTAAAAGTTAAATACAAAAATACTACTGGTTGGGTTGCTAGCTGGTATGCAACTATTGAAACGGAAGGATTAGACAATAAGCAAATTGTCTCCAAAGTAAATAATTTAAACGTTCGTACAGCACCTTCAGTTTCTTCTGCCGTTATCGGTAAATTAAATGAAGGAGAAAAGTACGTTGCACATCAATCAGAAGATGAATGGGTTGAAATTGATTACAATGGACAAAAGGGTTGGGTAAATAATACATATGTGACTATAGTGGAGCATACGGCAACAAAAGCCCCATCACCGACATCATCGATAAAAGAAAAAAAGTTTGTTATTTCTGTGGATGCTTTAAATGTACGTGCTAAACCTGACTTATCCTCAAAAAAAATAGGTCAAGTTAACAAAGGAGACCAATTTAACGTACTTGCTACAGACCACCAATGGGTTCAAGTAGAACTTGAATCAGGAAAAAAGGGATGGCTTTATAGCTTTTATGGTAGCTTTACAAATGCAGTAGGATCTAGTTCAAAGACCACTTCATCAGAGTCCATTACTGTGCTATATAGTGGAACAAATATCCGAGCTGAGAGTAATACTAACAGCGAAGTAGTGAAAAGAGCTGCGGCCGGTGAATCATTTAAAGTCATTGAGACAATTAATGACTGGTTTAAAATCGATTTAGGAAATGGAAAAAATGGGTATATCGCTAACTGGGTAGTATCCTCCTCAGAAGAAACAAATACTCCGGAAACTTCAAAAGAAACAGAGAAAGAGCAAAAGAAAGAAAAAGTAACAAGAAAAAAAGGGACATTAAAAGGTGCAACAATTGTAATTGATGCAGGGCATGGTGGAAATGATCGTGGGACAACCGGTGCTTTAGGGACCGATGAAAAAGATATAACGCTTAAAACAGCTGAATTGCTCTCCTCTAAACTGCAAGCTGCAGGTGCTAATGTTAGGATGACCAGACAATCGGATGAATATGTAGACTTACGTAAAAGAGTTTCTATAGCGCATCAAGTAAATGCCGATGCTTTCATAAGTCTCCATTACGATGCCATTAATAATAGTTCCGTACGAGGCTATACTACGTACTACATGAACAGCCATCAAAAAGAGCTTGCTAACTATGTTCATAAAGGACTCGGTGACATGATTTCCTTAAAAAATCGTGGTGTTCAACCAGGTAACTATTTAGTACTTCGAGAAAATAAGCAGCCTGCTATTCTTATAGAATTAGGATATTTGAGCAATCCAACAGAAGAACAGCATGTTACTACACGAGCATTTAGGGAACAAGCAACTCATGGAATATATAACGGTATTATCGACTACTTTGATAGTCAATTGAAATAATTAAAAAGCTAATTCCTTATAACATTCATGAATTAAACAAAAAAAGTCCTGAAAATTTTACTGTACGTAAAATTTTCAGGACTTTTAATATAAAGTAAGACTAAGCCTCAAGCACGATAGTCACAGGGCCATCATTAGTGAATGTTACATCCATCATGGCTCCAAAAACCCCTGTTTCCACTTGGATTTCCTTTGCCTGTAACTTGCTATTGAACAGCTCCCAAAGTGGCTTAGCTTGTTCTGGTCTAGCGGCCTCTATAAAACTAGGACGTCTTCCTCTTTTTGTATCTGCATACAGTGTAAATTGAGAGACAGAAAGAATGGAACCATTCATTTCTTGAATGGAATGGTTCATCTTACCATCTTCATCCTCAAATAACCGTAGTCCGGCTATTTTCTCTACTAAATAATCGACTTCTTTTTCAGTATCTGTAGTTGTAATTCCTACTAATAACATATATCCATGATCTATCTGACCAGTAATTTCGCCGTCTACTGTTACTTTTGCGTTTTTACATCTTTGTAGAACAACTTTCATCTAAAATTACTCCCTTTAACTCAATTCAGTTGCTGGTTTGCATCAGTTAATAATACGCTGAACAGAATAGACATCTGATAGCTGTTTAATTCGATCCACAACTTTGTGTAGATGTGCAATATTAGAAATTAAAATAGACAGATGAATGGACGCTATATCATTATCTGATTTGCCACTAACTGCAACTATATTGGTTTTAGATTCGTTTACTACTTGAAGTACTTCGTTTAGCAAGCCTGTCCGATCAAAAGCAGACACTTCGATATCTACCTGATATTCCTTTTTCGAAGGACTATCTGATTGCTCCCATTCTACCTCAATAATACGTGAATGAGCATCATCATTTTGAACGTTTGGACAATCCGCTCTATGAACAGAAACTCCTCTACCTTTCGTGATAAATCCTACAATCGCATCCCCTGGTACTGGACTACAGCAGCGGGAAAGTCGAATAAGTAGATTATCGATACCTTTTACTACAACGCCAGATTCTGTTGTTTTCTTAATCGTAGGCGTTTGCATTTCAGTATTAATCTTTTCAAGTGCCTCTTCTTGGTCACGGATTTTGCGCATTTTTTCCGCTAAACGGTTTACTACCTGTTGTGCTGTTATTCCACTAAAGCCGACAGCTGCATATAAGTCTTCTTCCCCGGCAAAAGCGTATTTTTCGCAAACCCTTTTAATGTTCTCAGAAGTAAGAACTTCCTTTATATCAAACTCTTGAGCTTTTATTTCTTTTTCAACAGCTTCTTTACCTTTTATAACATTTTCTTCTCTGAGCTGTTTTTTAAAGAATTGCTTAATTTTATTTTTGGCCTGTGATGATTGAGCAATTTTTATCCAGTCCCTGCTCGGTCCAAACGATTGTTTAGACGTAAGAACTTCAATAATATCTCCTGTTTGCAGCTTGGTATCCAGCGGCACCATTTTTCCGTTCACTTTAGCGCCAATCGTTTTGTTACCGACCTCAGAGTGGACTCGATACGCAAAATCTATTGGAACAGAGCTGGCGGGAAGCTCAATTACATCACCTTTTGGAGTGAATACGTACACCATATCTGAAAATAAATCGAATTTGAGGGATTCCATAAATTCTTCAGCATTTGATGACTCTTGCTGAAATTCTAAGATTTCTCTAAACCAAGTAAGCTTGGAATCAACGTTTTGCTTACCTGCCTCTACCTTTTTGCCCTCTTTGTAAGCCCAATGCGCGGCAACCCCATATTCAGCTATATTGTGCATTTCCTCAGTGCGAATCTGAACCTCTAATGGCTCTCCGTTAGGTCCGATTACCGTAGTATGGAGGGATTGGTACATATTTTGCTTAGGCATAGCGATATAGTCTTTAAATCGTCCAGGCATTGGCTTCCAAAGTGTATGAATAACCCCTAAAACTGCGTAGCAATCCTTAATACTATTTACAATGATTCGCATTGCTAATAAGTCATAGATTTCATTGAACTGCTTGTTTTGAACGACCATTTTGCGATATATACTGTAAATATGCTTCGGTCTCCCAGATATATCTGCTCCTACTTCCATTTCATCCAGCTGATTTCTTATATCATCCATAACATCCGTTAAGTAAAGCTCTCGCTCTGTACGCTTCTTCTTCATAAAATTAACAATTCGATAATATTGCTGCGGATTTAAATAACGTAATGCCGTATCCTCTAGCTCCCATTTCACTGCTGAAATTCCTAGTCTGTGGGCAAGAGGTGCAAAAATCTCTAACGTTTCGTTAGATATACGTCGTTGTTTTTCCTCAGGTAAATGCTTTAATGTACGCATATTATGTAAACGGTCAGCAAGCTTAATCAAGATAATTCGGATATCCTGTGCCATAGCTATAAACATCTTCCGATGATTTTCAGCCTGCTGTTCTTCTTTAGACATATATTTAATTTTACCTAATTTCGTTACCCCTTCTACTAGCAGGGCAACCTCTTCGTTAAATTCACGAACAATATCTTCTCGTGTATATTCAGTGTCCTCTACAACATCATGTAGAAAACCAGCGGCAACAGTCTCGGGATCCATTTGAAGATCAGCAAGAATTCCTGCTACTTGTATGGGATGTAGAATATATGGCTCCCCCGAATTACGGAATTGTTCTCTATGAGCATGCTCTGCCAATTCGTATGCTTTCTTAACGAAGTCAACATGTTCTTTATTCATATAAGTGGAAACTGTTTCAAAAACATCTTCTGCTGTCTTCACCTGATCTTTTGCCATGTTAACTCACCTGATTTCGTTATTTTTCAAAAATAGTATATAAGCTATATTTTATAAAAAAAAAGAGGGACTTGTAAAGTCCACCCTTATCTTGTATAGTCAATTACTTTCTTATTATGCACAATTTGTGTCCATAAAGAAAGAAGAATATTAGTATTGCATTAACGTACGGATGTTATAGTCCTTAAGCTTGTCACGTCCATCTAAATAAGTCAATTCGATTAAGAATGCACAACCTACTACTACACCACCAAGTTCCTCTACTAATTTGATAGTAGCCTCTATTGTACCACCTGTAGCTAACAAGTCATCTACAATTAGTACACGTTGCCCTGGTTTAACAGCATCTTTATGCATTGTCAAAACATCTTTCCCGTATTCTAACCCGTACTCTGCACGGATCACTTCCCGAGGAAGCTTGCCTTCCTTACGAACTGGTGCGAAACCTATGCCTAAAGCATAAGCAACTGGACATCCAATGATAAATCCACGTGCTTCTGGTCCAACGATTATATCTACACCCACTTCTTTGGCATATTCCACAATTTGGTCAGTAGCATATTTATATGCTTCTCCATTATCCATAATTGTTGTAATATCCTTGAAACGAATACCTGGTTTAGGCCAGTCCTCTACTATTGTAACATATTTCTTTAAATCCATTTTTGCTCCTCCTCAGGAACGGTTTGTACTGCTTTTCGCTCTTCAAACCATTGTTTCAGCTCTTTATATGGTGCGTACAATAGCTTCTGCTCTAAATCAATTTGCTTTGTACGCTGTTGATAGATTGGTGCTTCCGATAAATCTCTTTTAGGTAGATTTTCATTCAACACCAATGTGCCACCCTCTATTCTAACAAAATCTAGCTCAAAAAACACCTTTGACATAAAATTAATTGTATTTTGGCTCCAGCCAGTGTGCTTGGATAGCTGTTGTATATGCTGTTTGAGAGCAAACGTTTTTCTTTTTGCAAGGAAAGAAAAGTACCATTTAAACTGTTCTCGCGTAGGTAAGCCCTCAAAGTAAGTCGACTCCGATGCAAAAAAGTGAGCATAGATTCTTTTCCAATCGTGGTATTGTAATAAGTTCATTAATTGCTCTTCATCTTCAGGCAAATCTAAGAGACATAAACAATTTGCTTTGACTTTTTCTTTTATCAAGCTATCCAATGACCATATATTTTCAGAAACAACTGATTCAAAATGGGAAATAGATTCCTTGTTAAAACACACAAAAACAGTCTGAGAAACGGGAATGGTTGGTAACCATCTATTCACTTGTCTCACACCACGTATATCAAACAACTGCCACTCATTTGTTCTAGCATCCTGAATCATAAGCTGGGGTTTCTTTCGACCATTCCACTCGTTAATTTGCAAGTCCCCTATAAAAGATAACTTTGTAGCTGGTGCTATCTCATCAGCTAGCTCTCCTTTTCCAAAACCTACCGCATCTAACAAGATTGCTCCCTGCATAAGCTCCATTTTAACATGATTTTGAGCAGATCCAATTTTTTTCACTGAGTTTACTTGTATATTCTCGATACAATACACTGGCTTAGCAAAACCCATTCCAAATGGAGATAGACGTTGAATGGACTGTATAGACTCGGTAGAAATTTCATCCATTTCTAATGGTACGTCTATCGATACTACAGGTATTAACTGTTCCTCTGTTAAGCATTCTCTTGCCTGCTCATTGAGCCTCTCTCTAAACTCATCTATATGTTCAAGCGGAAACGTCATACCTGCCGCCATCGGGTGACCACCAAAATGAGAAACAATATCACTATTCTTAGCTAGTTCATTGTACATATGGAAGCCTTCTATACTGCGCGCAGAGCCTTTAGCAATTTGCTTGTCCGGATCAAATCCAAGAACAATTGTTGGACGATAAT
Source organism: uncultured Psychrobacillus sp. (assembly GCF_938022135.1). Classification (NCBI taxonomy): domain Bacteria; kingdom Bacillati; phylum Bacillota; class Bacilli; order Caryophanales; family Bacillaceae; genus Psychrobacillus; species uncultured Psychrobacillus sp. Next base: position 65,679 of record NZ_CALIED010000039.1, on the reverse strand, counting down.
ATTTCTCTACTAATTTCGAAGCCACAATTCCTAAAACACCAGGGTTCCACCCTTCCTTACCAACTACGATGACACTAGGACCCTCGATAGTATGGTTTTGCTCTAGAATTTCCACCGCTTCTTCTGTGATTTGCTTAACAATGGCTTGTCTTTCCTTATTTTTATCATTTAGCATATTGGCAAGCGCAAGTGCTCGATTTGAATCCTCAGTTATGAATAACTCAACGCCAGGTGCTGCTTCACCAAGTCGACCTACAGCATTAATACGTGGTCCGAACATAAAACCTATCGTTTCTTCATTGATCGTGTTTATTTCTACACCACTGACATTTGCTAATGCTTCTATCGCTATGTTGGTAGTTTTTCTCATTTGCTTAATACCTTCTTGGACGAAGTATCGATTTTCTCCCTTAACCGATACAAGGTCAGCAATTGTACCAATAGCCACTAAATAAAACAAGTCTTTAGGTATTTCACCAAGTAATGCATGAGCAACTTTAAAAGCTACTCCTACGCCTGCTAAATGAGAAAAAGGATATCTTGTATCTTTTAAACCAGGGTGTATGATAACATCTGCCGCTGGAAGCACATCTCCTGGTTCATGGTGATCCGTAACAATGACATCCATCCCTAAGTCTTTTGCAAACTGAATCTGTTGAATCCCTGATATTCCATTGTCGACTGTAATGATAAGTTTGACACCTTCATCAAAAGCTTGTTGGAATAAACGCTCACTTGGTCCATAGCCGTCTATAAATCTGTTAGGAATCTTAAAAATAACATCGGCACCAAGGGCCTCCAATGTTTTCATCATGACAGTAGTACTTGTTATTCCGTCTGCATCGTAATCGCCGTAAATCATGATTTTTTCATCAGCATCTATTGCTTGATGTACTCTCTCTACTAATTTCTCCATTCCTTCAAAGAGAAATGGGTCATGTATATGTTCTTCCGTTATATATAAAAAGTTTTTAGCATCTTCTACACTATTAAACCCCCTAGAGACTAATACTTTCGCACAAACGCGAGGTATGGTTAGCTCTTTTTCGAACGTATTAACTAATTCGTCATTGGGCCTAGATATTCTCCATCTTTTTTGTGATTGTATCATTTTTCTTCACTTCCTTATTAGTTATTATAACGTATAAAACAAGAAAGGTTGTATATATTACTGCAAAGAAAAAAGAGGCGGAGTATAAAATACCCCGTCCCCTTATTTTGTTTCATTATACTACTGGCTCATCTGAACCCCATTTTTTCTCTTCTTTATCCACTTTAATACCGCCTGTTTTACGTAGCTCTCTAGCTTTCAGATCAAACCAGATTTGAGTTGCGATAAATAGAGATGAATATGTTCCTGCTAATAATCCAATTAACAGTGCAATAGAGAAGTTTCGTATACCTTCTGCACCAAACAATAATAATGCTACTACTACAAGTACCACAGTTAATACAGTATTAACTGAACGCCCTAAAGTTTGTCGAAGTGACTTATTAACTATAGAAGCAAGTTCTTCTTCGGTAGTAATAGTTTTACTACGATGGAGATTTTCCCTAATTCTATCAAACGTTACAATCGTATCATTTATCGAATAACCTACTATCGTTAATATAGCTGCGATAAAGGTAATATCTACTTCTAAACGTAAAATACTAAAAATGGCTACCATTAGGAAGACATCATGGATTAAGGATGCAATGGCAGCTACACCCATACGCCACTCAAACCGGAAGGCAACGTAAATTATAATCCCAATTGCTGCAAATAGCATCGCCTTCATTGCGTTGGCAGCAAGTTCCTTTCCTACCGTAGGTGAAACTGTACTTACTTGTGGCTCTGCTCCAAATTGTTCCTTAATATCTGCTTTTAAATTTTTAATCTCTTCTTGAGTAAATTCATCTTTATAACGGACTACTGCTCCTTCGCTATTGTCACCTGAAATGACAATATCTTCAGAAGACAATCCAATAGTATCCAATTTCTCGGTAACGACACTTTGAGTCAACGGTGTTGTGGAGTCTATTTGGACACGTGTACCAGAGGAGAAATCAATTCCTAGATTTAGCTTAAATACACTCAAGATGACAATTCCAGCTACTGTCAATATAATAGACGCTGTATAGTAAATTTTTCTATTGTGAACAAAGTCTACTCGATCAAACTTAGTTGTTAAATCTAACGTATCAATTTCCTCTTCTGGAGGGTGTATACGTTTTTTCGAAATACCAAACCAGCCTGGTTTATTGTCTAAGTATCCACTATGAACTAGCAATCCTAAAAGAATACGAGAAGCAAAAACTGCTGTTATAAATACAACCAAAATACTAATAATTAAAAGCGTAGCGAACCCTTTAACAGAGCTTGTACCAAAATAGAATAATACAACTGCTGCTAAAAGGGTGGTGACATTCGCATCAAAAATCGCCGAGAAGGACGATTTCGCTCCAGCTTCAAATGATTTTTTTACCGAATTACCAACTCTTAGCTCTTCTCTTATTCGTTCATAGGTTAAGATGTTGGCATCCACTGCCATACCTACTCCGAGAACAATGGCTGCAATACCTGGAAGAGTTAGAACTCCATTAATCCAATCGAATATTACTAAGATTAAGAAGATATACACGACTAACGAAATGACTGCTATAGCGCCCGGTAAGCGGTAATAGAAAATCATAAATAGGAAGATAGCTGCAACACCGATAATACTTGCAAGAATCGTGCTGTCTAATGCTTGCTCACCAAATTGTGCTCCAACTGACGTCGAGAAAATTTCTGTAAGTTTAACTGGTAAAGCCCCAGCGTTTAATATACCTGAAAGATCTTTTGTTTCCTCTACTGAAAAGGCACCCGATATTTCCACGCTTTCAGAGCTAATTCGCTGAGATACTCGCGGATCAGAAATGAATTTGTGTTCTTCCTTTAAAACCTCGGCAGCATAGGAATCTACGCCTTCTTCAAAATCTAACCAGATGACTAACACATTGTCTGGTGCAGGTCTAGCTGCTATTTGCTCCGTTATCTCTGCAAACTTATTCGCATCCTTTAGCTCTAATGTAACAATTGGCTGTCCTTGTTGGTTAAACGCAGGATTAGCGCCGCCCTCTTTAAGGTCCATACCATCTAGCATTATATTATCTTCTGAGTCCCTGAACGTTAGATTAGCTTGTGTAGAAAGTAGTTCCCTAGCTGACTCTTGGTCTTCAACTCCTGCGAGCTGAACCCTTATTCTATGGTCGTTCTCAATCTGAATACTTGGCTCACTTACACCAAGTACATCAATACGGCTAGTTAATGCTGACGCCGTATCTGCTACTATTTCATCTGTAATTTCTTGTCCATCCTGTAGTTCTTCAACTTGATACAGGACTTCAAAGCCACCTTGTAAATCTAGCCCTAATTTAATATTATTTAAAACTCCGCCAACTGTTGGGCTTATTGTCCCTGCAAAAATTACAAGAAGCAGTAAAAACGCAACTATGCGTCCTCTTGTTTTCATATGTACTTCCTCCTAAGAATAACCACAGACTTCCTTCGTCAGAAAGGCTATTGCTAAAACAATTATGAAATAGAATATTCCATCTATTTCAATTCCAAAAAAATGCAACACATTTATTATGAAACACGATGCCCCTTACTGTCAAATGACTGTTTGCTTATTTTTTCTCATTTTGAGGATTTAATAAGACTTGTAATTCCTCTTGGTTAATGTCTGCAAACCAATTGGATGTTCGAGAGTTTTGAATTTGCTCGTAGGTCATATACTCTGCTGGTGTAATAGAAAGAACGTCATTGACAATCTGATGAAGAGATAAGGAAAGAACGTCTAGCTTCCTCCATTTCTTTTCCACACAATACTTCCAAATATCTTGTTCTGTTACTGTTTCGTACTGATAAACTTTAAATTCACTCTTTTTGCTCTCTAAAGCTGGTAGCACGTGTAGAAAGATATGATTGTATGAGTTTTCCAAAATACTGCACCTCTTTATAGAATAATGTGGTAAGTGGCTTGCATATTATTATTGTAAACGAAGTTCCTGCATTTGAGAAGGAAGTGTTTAATTTGTCGACGTATTTAAGAGGGTCCATTGTATTAATGTTTGCCATTTTTTTGTCCAAGTTCTTAGGCTTTATTTACCGCATGCAGTTTGTTCGGTTGACTGGAGAAGAGGCAGTTGGTATTTACAGCACGGCGTATCCGGCCTTTATCTTCTTCTTATCCCTTATCCAATTGGGTATACCGATTGCTATAACTAAAATTATAGCTGAGCTTCGAACGAGAAACGCTATATCTGATTATTTCACAGTTATGCGAACTTCCGTAATTGTAACCGTAGTATCTATGATTATTTTTACACCGATCTTTATTTTTGTCACTCCACTTATTTCTAGTAATCTATTGAAAAACGATGCAATAACGATGACTCTCTACGTGTCTATTGCTATTGTCCCAATCGCAGCAGCAGGGGGAATCTTAAGAGGCTTCTTACAAGGAATTGCTAAATTAGAAGAAACAGCAATAGCCCAGCTAATTGAACAAATAGTTCGTATCTTATTAATCACCTTTGCCTTGCCTTTATTTTTAACATCTTCATCTCCACAGGAAGCTGCTGCATACGCTATGTTCTTAGCTTTGGTTGCAGAGGCAGCATCATTACTTTATCTCAAATGGAGATATGAAAAGTGGAAAAAACAACAAACATATACAAAGTCAAAAAAGGCGTATCCACTGCCGCCATTATTCGCTATAGCCCTGCCTTCATCTGGTAGTAAGCTTTTTGGTTCATTCACATGGTTTTTGGAGCCTATCATTTTTATCAAGGCTTTAGCTATTACAGGTATAAGCGCTGTTGCTGCTACAACGCTATATGGAGTAATTTCAGGCGTTTTAGTACCGCTATTACTATTCCCATCCTTTATACCATTTGCACTCTCTATCGTCCTTATACCTGCTGTAAGTGACGCTTATGCAAGAAAGAACTATAGTTTGCTTAAAGAAAGAATCCATTTATCTTTAAAATTTTCTACTCTAACGGGCTGTTATGCAGCTACCTTGTTCTATTTACATGGTGGTGAGCTAGTCTATGAACTATTTCATGTTGAAAACGCAGAAGTCTATATGAAAATCCTATCTCCAATTTTTTTCTTTTACTATATTCAAAGCCCTTTGTTCTCTATCTTGCAGGCTCTCAATAGCTCTAATAGCGCATTTCTCAACTCGCTTTATGGCGGGGTAGGAAAGTTACTATTACTATTTTTCTTAGCATCTCAAGCTGGCATCCAGGAGAAAGGTGCAATTGTTGCGATAGGATTTGGTGTACTGATCACTTCATTTCTACATATCGCTTCACTTAAACAAAAGAAAGAGGCTCAAATTGGATTCTCTTTTTTCGCGTTACCTTATGTCGTATTTCTAGTGACTATTATTACTCGACCAATGTTAGTGTCCATAGGTAGCCAATCATTGATAATAGATTGTTTACTCACTCTAGCTTATTTAACAATCGGCCTATTACTATTTGGACAAATTCGACGAAAAGAGCTTAGTGTGATTTTTAAAATAGCTAAAAGCTCTAAAAATAGATTTTAAGTCCATTAGTTAAAAAAGTAAGAGTCCAAGATCTCCCTTCAAAAGGTAGGTTTTGGGCTCTTTTATTAAAAAGAAGTCTTAAGTTGAATATATAATTCTTCTTCCTCATAGGAACAATAGAATACTTTTTTATGATCATAAAGCATTTTTTTATTCAGTTCTTCCAATAACCATTCTTTACTTTTTCCAATTCGAATAAGATGATCCATTTGTATATCTCCATCAATAATTAAAGGGAATATAAACTGCTCCTCTTTCTTTTTGAAAACGGATAAGTTACCTGATGGCTCCAAAAAGGCATAGGAAACTGAACGAATAGAACCAATCTGCTGTTCTCTCAGCTGCTGTAGCAAATCATCTAGATTATATCTTTGCTTCCTCATCTCTTTCTCCACTATCACGCCATCTTTTATAATAATGGATGGATGGCCCTCCATCATATCTCTAAATTTTTTACTCTTTAAGGAAGTATACGAGGCAATCAGTTGAATAATCAGCAAGATTCCCATTGGTAAAAAAGCATGCCAAAGATTACTATCCGGGTTATCAATTGCAACGGATCCTACTTCTGCAATCAACAAAAAGACAACTAAGTCAAAAATACTTAGCTCGCCGACTTCTCTTTTTCCCATAATTCTTAAAATAGCTAATATAATCCAATACAATGCTATTGTACGCAAAATAATTATGAGAGTATCATTCATATGAATTCACCTCAATTTTATATTGCCCACAAAAAAAAAACTTACTCATAAGAGAGTAAGTTCTTTTGCTTAAATTGTAGAATCTGTAACAACTCGTCCAACAGCAACACGTTCAAATTGTAAACGAGTACCATCAGCTACTACTACATAAATTGTTTGATCATCCACTGCATCTACCTTACCGTGCAATCCACCCACTGTAATAATATGATCTCCACGCTTTAGATTACTTTGCATTTCGGCAGTGCTTTTCTGTCTCTTTTGCGCTGGTCGAATGATAAAAAACCACATAACGACGAACATAGCAATAATTGGCAATAAACCTACTAAATCCATTAATAATTCCCCTCCTTTTCCTCTTTATACAGTATACAAGAATCAGAAGTTTTTTGCATTTGGTTTGTTGTACCCATACTCTTCAAAAAACTCTTCTTTAAAATCTAATAGACGATCTTCTCTAATTGCCTGGCGTACATTCTCCATTAATTTCATCAAGAAATGGAGATTATGATAAGATGCTAAACGCAATCCAAAGGTCTCATCTGCTTTGAAAAGATGACGAATATAAGCTCTTGAATAATTTTTGCATGTATAGCAATCACATTTTTCATCGATAGGACCAAAATCTCTAGCAAATTTAGCGCCTTTAATTACTAATCTTCCTTGGTGCGTAAAGAATGTACCATTTCGAGCAATTCGTGTAGGTAATACGCAATCAAACATATCCACGCCACGAATAGAACCATCGATTAGTGAGTCTGGTGAGCCTACTCCCATTAAGTAACGAGGCTTGTTATCAGGCATTAAAGGAGTTGTGAAATCTAATACTCGATTCATAACGTCTTTTGGTTCACCTACAGATAAACCACCAATAGCATAACCAGGGAAATCTAATGAAATTAAATCCTTCGCTGACTGGCGACGAAGCTCTTCATATTCTCCACCTTGAATGATACCGAATAAGCCCTGTTTATCCGTGTTTGTATGAGCAGTTAAGCATCGTTCTGCCCAACGAGACGTACGCTCAACAGATGCTTTCATGTATTCGAAAGTAGCTGGATAAGGAGGACATTCATCAAAGGCCATCATAATATCAGAGCCTAGTGCATTTTGTATCTCCATCGACTTTTCTGGACTTAAAAATAGCTTGTCCCCATTCAAGTGATTGCGGAAATGCACACCTTCTTCTTCTATCTTACGCATATCGCTTAAACTAAATACTTGGAAGCCGCCTGAATCTGTTAAGATTGCTCGATCCCAATTCATAAATTTGTGTAATCCGCCAGCCTCACGAATAATATCATGTCCAGGACGAAGCCACAGATGGTAGGTATTACTTAAAATTATTCCTGCGTCCATCTCTTTGATTTCTTCTGGAGCCATTGTTTTAACAGTTGCTTGTGTTCCAACCGGCATAAAGGTTGGTGTCTCGAATGAACCATGAGGTGTATGTACTATACCAAGACGGGCTCCGGTTTGTTTATCTTTTTTTATTAACTCATACGTAATTGCAGTCATTTAATAGTTCCTTCCTTTTATAAACATCGCATCGCCAAAGCTAAAGAAGCGATAACGCTGTTCTATTGCTTCTTGGTATGCAGACAGTATAAATTCCTTTGATGTTAAAGCACTAACTAGCATGACAAGAGTGGATTTTGGTAAATGAAAGTTAGTGATCATTCCATCGATACATTTAAATTCGTATCCTGGATAAATGAAAATGGATGTCCATCCGCTATCTTCTTTTAATATACCATCAAACTTTGTAGCGACAGTTTCCAATGTTCTTGTGGAAGTGGTTCCAACTGCTACTACTTTACCACCAGCTTCCTTCACACCATTAATCAGTTCAGCAGTTTCCTGTGTAACACGGTAGAATTCCGAATGCATCTCATGGTCATCTATGGAATCAACGCTTACTGGTCTGAATGTTCCCAAACCTACATGAAGTGTTACAAATGCGATTTTAATACCTTTCGCTTTTATCTCCTCTAGTAGCTCGGTTGTGAAATGTAAGCCTGCCGTTGGAGCAGCAGCTGAACCTTGTTCTTTTGCATAAACCGTTTGGTAACGATCCTTATCTTCCAATTTTTCATGAATATAAGGTGGTAAAGGCATCTCGCCGAGTTTGTCCAATACCTCAAAGAATACTCCAGTATATTCAAAACGGAATATTCTTCCTCCGTGATCTTTTAATCCGGTACACACTGCTGTCAATAATCCTTCACCAAATACTATTTTTGTGCCTATTTTCACTCGTTTAGCTGGTTTGACAAGGGTTTCCCATTCATCACCTTCCATTTGAGTTAACAATAGCACCTCAATATTAGCACCAGTATCTTTTTTAGTTCCCATTAGTCGGGCAGGCATTACCTTAGTATCGTTAAGTACAAGGCAATCCCCTTCATGTAATTCATCAATTATTTTCGAAAAATTGGTATGCGTTAGCTTTTGGTTCGCATAATCGGTGATTAACAGCTTACTGCTTGTCCGATCAGCTAACGGTACTTGCGCGATTAACTCTTCTGGTAAATCAAAATCAAAATCTTCTACTCTCATTTATAAGGACATCCTTTATTAATTGTTTCCATCGATTGGCAATGGTTTTCCTAAATGTTCATAAGCAAGCGGAGTTACAATTCTTCCACGAGGAGATCGTTGTATAAAGCCTATTTGCATTAAATAAGGCTCGTACACATCCTCAATAGTAGTAGATTCTTCACCAATACTTGCTGCAATCGTATCTAACCCTACGGGGCCACCTCTAAAACGCTCAATCATAGCATTAATCAGCTTATGGTCGATATGATCCAAGCCTCTCGGATCAACCTGTAATAGTTCCAGCGCTTCTTTAGCAATAGTTATCGTAATGTTACCATTACCTCTCACTTGAGCATAATCCCTAACCCTTTTTAACAAACGATTGGCAATACGGGGGGTGCCTCTAGAGCGACGGGCGATTTCACCAGCTGATTCATGATCTATTGCTGCATTAAATAGCTCTGCGCTTCTTAATACAATTGACGTAAGGGCTTCTTCATCATAGTAATCCAAACGAAGCAGCACTCCAAAGCGATCCCGTAAAGGGGCAGATAGTGCGCCTGCTCTTGTTGTTGCTCCAACTAATGTAAAGGGAGGAAGATCCAAACGTACACTTCTAGCCGAAGGACCTTTTCCTACTACAATATCTAAGCAGAAATCTTCCATAGCTGGATAAAGAACCTCTTCAATCGAGCGGTTTAAACGATGAATTTCATCAATGAATAACACATCGCCAGGCTCCAAAGAGCTAACGATTGCTGCCAAATCACCTGGACGCTCGATTGCGGGACCACTTGTCATCCTCATTTGAACATTCATTTCGTTAGCTATGACAGCAGCAAGTGTGGTTTTACCAAGACCCGGTGGACCATAAAGTAAGCAATGATCCAAGCTCTCATTTCTCATTTTTGCAGCTTCAATAAATATAGCCAAATTATGCTTTATTTTATCTTGCCCAATATACTGAGTTAATAACTGAGGACGGAGGGATTGCTCAAAAGGTTCATCATAGGAAGAAATTTCACTGGAAATAACACGTTCTGACAAACAAAACTCCTCCTTTCTTACTTACCAGAGAATAGTAGCTGCAATGATTTTTTCATGAATTCGTCAGTTGTAGTCAATTCATTATTTGCCTTAAGCTTAGGACGGATTTTGGATAATTCTTTTTCTGAATATCCTAGAGCGGTTAAAGCTAGCATAGCCTCTTCCATTTCATGAACGGTATCATGCTCAGTGAATAGGCTTGGCTCATCGTCCTCAAATTCTAGCTGTTCGATATCTATTAGGTCATTTAATTTGCCTTTTAAATCTAGAATCATTTGTCTTGCAGTTTTTTTACCTACTCCGGGAAACTTGACCAAGAACGATTCATCTTCTCTTTCAATCGCTTTTATCACATGTGTCGGCTCACCACTTGCTAGTATGGCTAATGCACCTTTAGGACCAATACCAGATACCAGGATCAATTTTCGAAATAACTCTCTTTGTGCCAGGTTAGGAAAGCCCATTAATTGTTGGGCATCCTCTCTTACATGTAGATAGGTAAAGACTTGCGTTTCTTCCTCACTTCTTTGAAAGGCGAACGGATTAGGCGTAAACAATTGATAGCCAATTCCCTGTTGCTCTAACACAACGTATTCAGGTGTCACTCGAGTGACTTGCCCTTTTATGTAATCATACATACTTTATTTCCCACCAATCCTTCTAATCATTATAACATATCAAACAAAGAGGGCCGCCCATGTTCTTTGAGCGACCACTACATGTAAACTATTATAGCTGACTTAAATTATAGCATAAAATAGGCCAATTTGTTAAAGCTTTGTTCGTATACGGAATAAGCTGATTTATAAACTTCTGTTTACGTTCTTCCGGTAAGGCAAATGCATATAACCATTCTCTATACAATTCATTAGGATACATGATTGCTTCTTTGTATTTGGACATTATTTTTTCTAATTCTGGAAACTCATTTAAAAATAACTCAATATTGTAGTCCATTTCAGGTAGTACTCGATGAATCCATAGGATAAACTCCATTTCCTTTGGACCTAGCACTGCTAAATCAAAATCAATCATCTTATACGTATCATCTCTTACTAGAAAATTATGATGAACGACATCACCGTGTAAAAGGGTTAAATTCTTCAAACTAAATGGTCGAATTTCACTAAGAGCAATCTCCCCATAATGTAAAAGCAATTTAGTCTGGTTATACCCAATATACGATTCTATAAATGGCACAATCTCTGATACCTTGAAGTACCTAGCTTGCCATTTAGAGATAAGGTTAAACGGATAAAGAAACGGGCTCTTTTCCCATTCTATTTTCCTTCTCGTTCCATGCATTCTTTTCAGTAACGTGTACGTCGCTAATCGATCTTTTTTATCTTTGTAGCTTACTGCACGACTATTTTCGAACCACGGCTGAATGATATACCCTTTTTGGGTAGTCGGGATAATTGGTAGGACAAATGGTTTTTTTAGTGCAGACAGTTCATCATGAATATAGCCTATCTTTGCAGCCTGTTCCTGGGAAGCATATTTCTTAACTGAAAAAATACCGTCTTCCTTTTTCCACTTCCACACATTCTTTTTTATTTGCTTTATATAAGTATCCACATTTAAAAGTGTCTATGAGGATATGGTTGGCAATGAAAATTTGGTTGGTAAAAATGTTGTGGAGGGTAAGGATAGCCACCTAGATATTGGTGATGTGCATACATTTCTGGCTGTGCATGGTTAGAGCCTCCACAGGATGAACATTGTACCTGATTATATGCAGGATATTGTTGAAATTCCGGCTGAGCATATGTTTGGTGAGCTTGTGGCTGCTGAGTATGCTGCATATAATCATAAGCCATTTCCATTGCAGATGATGGGTCCTCAACAAACATTTGCATTACCTGCTCATGAACTTTTTCTTCTACATGCGTACGTGGATGACTAGGTGCAGCACTAAATTCTACCTGTCCCTCTGCTGTCATGCTCGTCGACTCAATTAGCATCCAGCTATTTGGTGATGGCATTTCAAATTCTGGCTTAGTCATCATGTGCATTGGAGCGGATGTCGTTGGTTGAACAGCCATTGGTTGCATATGTGGCAAATAGTGTACCGGATAGTCTGGCGGACATGGCATCGGTGGGCAAGGCATTGGTGGACATGGCATTGTGTATACCGGTTGATGCATTGGTGGACATGGAATTGGTATAGGCATTGGCATCGGTACTGGCATCGGATGTACTTGAATTGGTTGTACTGGTTGTTGTTGAATTGGTTGAACTGGTTTTGGTGCTGGAGCTGGAGTGGGTTTAGGTTGAGCTATCGGCTTAGGTGCAGGTGCAGGTTTCGGCGCAGGTTTTGGTACTGGTTTTGGTGCTGGAGCTGGGGTGGGTTTGGATTCGGGAATTGGGATCGGAATTGGTATTGGTATTGGAATCGCTTTTGGTTCCGCCTTAGGTTGAATTGGTGGCATAATTGGCATCGTCTCGATTGGTTCCGCTTTTTGTATAGGTGGTACTTGTGGTGCTGGTTGTGCTTTAGGTGCTACTTGAGCTGGCTGAGCTTTTTGCATATTTTTAAGGTTTCCATCGTATGGCTGTGCCGTTCCATCCCCCATCATCCCTTTTTTGTTGGGACGATTATCTCCGTACGGATGTACCATAGTCTCTGCTTTTTTAGTTTCTGGGATGAAGATTTTCATGCCAGGTACTATATATTCTGGATTTGCTAAATGAGCGTTAATCTTTTTTAAATCATCAAAAGAAACTCCATACTCTCTGGAGATTTTCCAAAGGGTGTCACCCTTTTTGACAATATGAATTTGCAAAGTCTTCCTCCTTCCTTCACATTAAAATATGTGTAACATCAAAAATTGGTCACAGATTTTAAAACAATGTTACTTCCCTTCATGATAAACTTATGAATAGTAACTATACCGTTATGCAAGATTGGAGGGATTTACATTGAAAAAATTAAAAGGGGCAGCGCGAAGAGAATGGATTTTGACTTATTTAAAGGAACAGGACTCCCCAATCACTGGAGCTGATCTTGCGAAGCTAACTAATGTAAGTAGGCAGGTTATCGTCAGTGACATCACGTTACTAAAAGCTATTAACCATCCTATTTTGTCTACCAGTCAAGGTTACATCTTACTTCCCAATCAAGAGGAAAGTAATTTTGTAAAAAGAAAAATTGCCTGTAATCATAAGTCAGAAGATACAAAAGACGAGTTACTGACATTAGTGGATGCAGGTGTCACAGTGGAAAGTGTAACTGTAGAGCATCCGGTTTATGGAGAAATCACCTCCTCTATCATGGTTTCTAATCGTCATGATGTTGAAAACTTTTTAAAAAAAGTCCAAGAAACAGAGGCGTCTTTTTTATTAGAGCTAACTGCCGGACTTCATATTCATTTGTTATCTGCTCCAAATGAAGAGATATTACAACGAGGAATCGCAGCAATACGAGAAAAAGGCTATGTGTTCGAGGGTTAATATTTAAATTCTGAAGAAAACAAATTAAAAAAGCGGAAGCATCTCAGTTAGAGGATGCTTCCGCTTTTGTTTCATATGTATAGTAGGAGCCGAGTGATTTTACTTCACACCCTAAAGCTATTAGCTCTTCCATCGCACCTTTCATCATAGGTGCTTTTTCATTTTCAAGCACATCGATAATAAAAAAGTACTGTCCTAGCCCCGTCTTCAAAGGACGAGATTCAATTTTACTTAAGTTCAGCTGACGCCAAGCGAATACGGATAGAACTTGATGTAAAGCACCAGACCGGTCATCTTTTGGCAATGTAATCATAACCGTCGTTTTAATTTGTCCGTTATGACCTATTTCTTCAATACTTGTTTTCGTCTTTGAAAGGACAAAGAAACGAGTATGGTTAAAATGGAAATCATGTATATTTTGTTCAACGATTTTCAGCCCATATTCTTCAGCAGCTGAAGTATTAGCAATTGCAGCAATACATTGATCACTGTGCTCCGATACATATTTGGCTGCGGCTGCAGTTGAGGATGCTTGCTCAAGTGGCACCTTACCAAATCGGTAATACAAATATTTATGACACTGGGCCAAAGCATGAGGATGGGAATAAATGTTAGAGATTTCTTCCCATCTTTTTTCATTATTTGGATGAACCATTAAATGCTGTGCTATCGGCGATAGAATTTCTGCAATCACAAAGACGTTAGCTTCGTGAAACAAATAATCTATTGTTAAAGGAACTGTCCCTTCTAGCGCATTTTCTAATGGCACTACTGCTATTTCAACTTGACCGTTGCTCACCATCTCAATACACTCTGGAATCGTACGGATAGGTAACAATGGTGCCTCTGGAAATAATGCCTGTGTTGCTAAGTGGGTAAAAGATGCCTCAGGTCCAAGAAAAGCAACTTGGTGATTAATCATACACAAACACTCCTTAAAAAGCACCAGAACTAATTATTTCTGCTGATTCTACAAAGTCTAGTCGCTTCATTTCGTTTATAAACTCGTCCAATTCCTTTGCCATGGCTGTTACATCCAATGACAATGTCACGCTAGCTCGTCCCTGTATCGGGATCGTTTGGTGAATTGTTAAGACATTGCAAGCATAATCAGCCACTAGGGATAATAATCGTGCAAGCGTTCCTTCTCGGTCCTCTAACTGTAAAAAAACAGTTAAGATTCTTTCTTGTACAATAGAATGGAACGGAAAAACCGCATCACGATATTTGTAAAAAGCACTACGCGATAAATCGACTTCTTTCACAGCATCCCAAATCGAGGAAACTTTCCTCGATTGAAGGAGATGCTTAGCTTCTAAAGTTTTTTGCATTGCTTCTGTCAACACATCTTCTCTCACTAGAAAAAATCGTTGGCTTGTAACATCCTTCATGCGGTTCCCATCTCCCTATTCGATAAATTCAAACTCGAATTGTAATAGTCGTACAGTATCTCCATCTTTTGCACCACGTGTACGAAGAGCATCATCGATACCCATTCCACGTAATTGTCTAGAGAATCTGCGGATAGAATCTTCTCGACTGAAGTCTGTCATTTTAAATAATCTTTCTACAGTACCACCAGAAAGTACAAATGCACCATCGTCATCTCTAGAAATAACAAAGTCATCCTTAGAAGCTTCATGCTTGTACATGACAGATGTTTCTGTTTCTTCTTCTTGCATATGCTCTAATGGATACTCAGGAGCATCTTCTAAGATATCAGCTATAGCAAAGAGTAATTCCTGTAAACCTTGACGAGACACTGCAGAAATAGGGAATATTTTTGCATCTGCTCCCACTTTTTCTTTAAATGCTTTTAGGTTTTCCTCTGCTTCAGGCATATCCATTTTGTTTGCTACTATAATCTGAGGACGTTCTGTCAATCGTAAATTATATTGTCTTAACTCCTCATTAATTGTTACATAATCCTCGTAAGGCTCGCGACCTTCCATGCCAGACATATCAATAACATGTACAATTACACGGGTACGTTCAATATGACGCAGGAATTGATGTCCAAGGCCTACACCTTGATGAGCACCTTCGATAAGTCCAGGTAAATCAGCCATTACAAAACTGCGGTGATCTTCCGTTTCTACTAATCCTAAGTTAGGTACAATGGTTGTAAAATGATACGATGCTATTTTAGGCTTAGCAGCTGATACTACAGAGAGTAATGTAGATTTACCAACGCTTGGGAAGCCTACTAGTCCTACATCAGCTAACACTTTTAACTCTAAAACAACGTTTAACTCGTTTCCTGGTTCTCCTTTTTCGGATAACTCAGGTGCTGGATTCGCTGGTGTTGCAAAACGTGAATTTCCGCGTCCGCCTCGTCCACCCTTAGCGATAACAGCTCTTTGTCCATGCTCCACTAGGTCAGCGATAACTTGTCCAGTTTCCTCGTTCATCACTACAGTGCCTTCTGGTACTTTAACAATTAAATCATCCGCGTTTGCACCGTGCATATTCTTACTACCACCGTGTACTCCTCGGTTCGCTTTAAACTGTCGCTTATATCGGAAATCCATCAAAGTACGTAATCCTTCATCTACTTCAAAGACTACGTTACCTCCATTTCCTCCATCGCCCCCAGCGGGACCTCCCATAGGAACATACTTCTCACGACGGAAACCAACCATACCATCTCCGCCATCTCCACCTTTTACATACACCTTTACGTGATCGACAAACATTTATTTCACTCCAATCTTTCCTTTGCAACTAACTTAAATTGCAGGTATCCTACTGTGTTGTTCAGTCTTTCCATAGTAAATAATTCATGATTCGAATATTCTATCCAAGAGAATGGAGACCAATCTCCATTTACTTCAATTATAACTTCAAGTAATTCATTTGAATGGATATGAACCTTTAGAATCTGTTCTTGATAGCCTTGCAGCTTAGGATAAATTGTTCGCACAAAGCAATCGAGAATATTTTCTAATTCATAATCGAACATTTCTAACCCACGTTTTGACACAGATGTTTGAATTTCTAAAGTCATCTGACCATACGTTATAGGAAACGTTTGCAGCCATTCATTCGTCTTTAACAATCCTAAATTGTTTAAATCGAAGAATTGGGCGCACTTCTTTGAATACCTATGAATTAATTGTTTAGCCTCTTCGGGTCTACCGATATCCAAATTCATTTGAATTAAATGCATATGATTTAAAAAATCATGCATGGAATGACGAAGTACTTCGTTAATTGATATATTTTTAGGATTCATATTAGTATACACGCTCCAACGTTTACTATCCTTCTAGTATAACAGGTATAGAATTATTTTGTGCAGGAGTATGATTACTTTTTTGTTATTTAAGAAAATAAAAAAGGACTGCATAAATGCAGTCCTCTTATTTTGTAAATTAAGCTTCTTGAGCTACAGGATATACACTTACTTTTTTCTTGTCGCGGCCGAAACGCTCAAAGCGCACTACACCGTCAACTTTCGCGAAAAGTGTGTCATCTCCACCACGGCCAACGTTTTCACCTGGGTGAATTTTTGTACCGCGTTGACGGAATAAAATTGATCCGCCTGATACGAATTGTCCATCAGCACGTTTAGCGCCTAGACGTTTCGATTGAGAGTCACGACCATTTTTAGTCGAACCTACTCCTTTTTTCGATGCGAAAAACTGAAGATCTAATCTTAACATATGTTCCACCTCCTACTTTTTGAAGGTTATTTTTATATACTTAGCGTAATCTTGCTCAATCGTTTGTAAAGATACAATCATTGCCTCCAATATTAACTGCATGCTTGCAGCTTTTTCAGAGCTTTCAATGCTAGGTACTTCCACGTATAAATACCCTCCGTCACCCTTTTGCTTAATAATAGGAGTAATTTTTGTAAGTGAGATAATGGCATTCACTGCACCAAATGATACAGCAGAAGCTCCTGCACAAACTAAATCCTTCCCATGTTCAGCAAAATCAGCATGTCCTTTCATTTCAAAGGAATGAATAAGACCTGATTGATCTCGTGTAACAGTCACTTTAATCATATTATAAGCTAATAGATTCTACTACTAATTTAGTATATGGTTGACGGTGACCTTGTTTTTTACGATAGTTCTTTTTAGCTTTGTATTTGAAAACGATGATTTTTTTAGCTTTGCCGTTTTTTACAACTTTCGCTGTAACTTTAGCACCTTCCACGAATGGAGCACCAACTTTAACATCATTCCCACCTACGAATAAAACTTTATCAAAAGTTACAACTTCATCAGCGTTTACATCTAATTTTTCAATATAGATTTCTTGCCCTTGTTCAACTTTGATTTGTTTACCACCAGTTTCAATAATTGCGTACATTTACCTGCACCTCCTCTTAGACTAAGACTCGCCTTACAAAAGGTGATTCGATCACTCGAATGCTTGAACCTTTTCAGAGCGGTTGTAGCAACGGGTGCTGCTACAAACAATAACATTAAAATGTTAACACATATAAAAAATCGAGTCAAGCGTTTTTCGTCATTCGATCAAATGCTAGCTTGTACTTTCTAAATCTCCAAGAAGAATAATTTTGTATAGCAATAAACAAAAAGATTAGCGATACAAATAAACCTTTAGGAAAGTAGTACAGACTGGTATAAAAGATTAGCATACTAATCCATAGAGAAAAACTGACTAACTCGATATAAAAGTTCGGAAATATTGAATAGATAACGCGTCCGCCATCAAGTGGATAAATAGGAAGTAAATTTAATCCTAGAATTACTAGCTGCGTATAGGTAAGTAGCTCCACCTGTGGAAAATGCAAAATTAGGCTTAATAAAAGAAGTAACAAAGTAACAAAGGGTCCTCCAAAAATAACAACAAGTTGCTCTCTCTTTTCCCATTTAGAAAATTGTTCGATTTTAATTTCTCCTCCATACGGGAGAATCGTACATGAATATATTTTCCCGCCAACTAGCTTTGCAGCTCCTAAATGACCTAATTCATGCAAGATGAGAGAGCCGAAAACGATAGCATAAACTGCAATCTCTCCAGATAAATAGAAAAAAAGAAGAAAGGGGATCATAATCGGATGTATACGGAAAAGCCTATTCTTCATAGTTTAAAGCTAGCCAGTCAACGATTTCCGTCGTATCTAATACTTCCCCATCTTTCTCTACTTGCACATACAGTATATCTCGCTTTACTGATGCAAATATTTCTCCAGCGCTTACAGAAGTATAGGGTAGCTGGAAGAAATCCTCCACAAATCCATAAGTAACTGTTTCTCCATTGTCGTACAAAATAGATATAGTCTTGCCAGTTTTCTTTTTGTAGCCAGTAAATATAATCAGACCATTTTCAGAAGCTCCAATTTCCTGTGAAGCAGAGAGCGACAGAACTGCCCCCTCACTATATGGTTGTATAGTGCTATACTCCAGTACTGGATTTTCTAAAAGCGGTCCACTCACTGTGACTACTTCCTCGTTTGGGGTAATCCATTCTCTTACTTTTTGATACATTTCGGTAGGCTTTTGAGGAGCTAAAAGTGTAGAAGCATAGTTAGTAGACAGTGCATCATTTTCTTCTAATTTGTCCATCGCGATAAAAGTAAATACTAATAGAAATGCAAGAACCCATTTTCTTTTCGATAGCATAACATTCCCCCTAAAAAAATATATGACTATCTGTCCCATTTCATGATAGAAAAATGGAATTGCTTATTAATTTAACCGTTCTTGTTTAAGAGATAAAGGTTATTTATGAAATTAATAGGGAGTAGACTCTGATTTACGTTCCAGACGGGCGCTTTCCGCCGCATGGCCTCAGCCTCCTCGTCGCTGTGCTCCTGCGGGGTCTTCACCTCATGCTTTTCCGGCTTGAGTCGCCGTCTTCCACTTCAATCAATAAGAAAGGCTCGAAAAGTAAAATCAGTAAAGTCGACTTGGTAAGTTTAAATTCGGTCAAAACAGGCAGAGAGATTCGCGTTTTTAAAAAGGATGAGTTGATTTAAGGCGGATATAAACAACAAAGAAGGCACTTCCTATTCAAAATAGAACAGAAAGTGCCTTCTTCTAATCACTTGAAGCTATTATTATCTTATTTAGCAAAAATAGATTTTATTTTAGAGATAACGCCTTTTTTAGGGGTATCCATTGACATAAGTGGTACGGATTCTCCTAAAATGCGTCTTGCAATGTTTCGATAACCAAGTGCAGCACGGTTAGATGGGTCCATTACTACAGGCTCACCCTTATTAGAAGATGTAATAACATTCTCATCATCCGCTATGATCCCTAATAAATCGATGGATAAATGTGTTGTAATTTCATTAATATCTAAAGCGTCTCCACTTTGCATAAGATGCTGGCGGATTCGATTGATAATTAATTTTGGAGGATCGATAGCTTCCTCTTGCTCTAACAAGCCGATTATACGGTCTGCATCACGCACAGCTGAAATTTCAGGTGTAGTGACAACAATCGCTTTATCAGCACCTGCAATTGCATTCTTATATCCTTGTTCAATACCAGCAGGGCAATCGATTAATACATAATCATAATCTCGTTTAAGCTCTGTAACCAGTTCTCTCATCTGTTCAGGATTGACTGCATTTTTATCCGTTGTTTGTGCTGCTGGCAAAAGGTAAAGTTTATCCTCAAAACGTTTATCCTTTACTAATGCTTGGTGAATCTTACAGCGACCTTCCACAACATCTACTAAATCATAAATAATTCTATTTTCTAGTCCTAGAACAACGTCTAAGTTTCTAAGACCTATGTCTGTATCCATTAAACAAACTTTCTTACCTTGCAAAGCCAATGCAGTACCAAGGTTAGCAGTGGTCGTCGTTTTACCGACTCCTCCCTTACCTGAAGTTATTACGATTGCTTCTCCCACATTAGCTTCCTCCTTTAAATGTCGATAAATTTGGTCTTATTAATCTAAGCTCCTGTAAACGGTCAATTGCGATAGAGCCATTAGTATGTAAATAAGCACATTCCATTTCGGGTTGCTCCGATAAGACACTTAACTCATCCGTCATCGTTTCTATAACATTATCAATTATTAGATGGGTTGCCTCTAGCCAGGAAGCTGCGATGACTGCATTTTTGTTGCCATTTGAACCAGCATGTGCGATGCCCTTTAGCCTTCCAAGAACAAACACATTTCCTCCAGCTACTACTCGTCCATTCGGATTGACATCTCCAATGACCACGAGGTCGCCCACTGCTTTGATGACTTGTCCAGACCTTACAATCCCAACATATGTCTCCGACTGATTTTCTAATAATCTTCTATTACAATCTTCAACGGTCATTACTTCACTCTGTATTTTAGAAACACGGAGATGTGCCGTCTGTTGTACACAATTTATAATTTCTTTTGCCTGTTCGTCATTACAATATCGATATCCAAGTTGTAAGAGTACTTCTGCCTGGCCTTCAAAACCTTCATCAGAAACCTTTTTCGTTAATTCTTCTAAAAGTTCTGTGTATGAACACTGATCGTCTAAACGTAATACAAGGCCCTCTTTCGTTCCTTTAATCGATATTAACTGCTTTTTCGTCAATCAAGTCACCTCAGATCTACTGTGAAACCAAAAAATATTATTTTTGAAGAAGTAATGCTTTTTGATTAAAACGGTATAGAAGAATATATTTAAATAACCATCCGAACATCAATATAAAGATGAGGTTCGCCAACATTGTTGGTAAAAGATTATGTTCATAAAAACTACTAAATGTCATGATTTTAATACCAATTGCTGTATAGAAAAAGAATAGCAATGTCTCTACTACTGCCACTAAAACTAGCGACAAGATAGTAGCTACCAGCAAGTGTTGGTGTATAAATTTTACTATAAAACTTGCTACCAAGCACATTAATGGGTAAATAAAAGAATATAATCCAATAATATCAATGAAAAAGACATCGTACAAGAGCCCAAACAACAATCCATATAACATTGCTCTTTTTTTATCATAATAAATAGAAACAAAAATCAAATATATAATTAAAAACCTTGGTACTAGTGTATAAAGTTCATTATTTAGCTCAATTGGCGAGAAAAGACCAAAAATCGGTTCCATATAAAATAATAGAACCGAAATGAGCACTACTAGATATCGCATCATGAGCCATCCCCTGCCTCTTTCTCGGCAGCCAAGTCAGCCTCCGTATTAGCACCATCAGAACCATCTACTACGTTCATAGAACGATTTGCGATGATTACATGGTCCAATATAGAGAAGCTTGCCTCTGGTTTAATGTAAGCGAGTTTAGTCAAACCATAATCATCAGTGGTAACCTCGGTTACCTCACCAACTAAAATTCCTTTTGGGAATATTCCACCCAAGCCTGAGGTAGTGACTTTCTGTCCTTTTTTCACCTCAAACTCCGAATCAATTCTCTTCAGAACTAATTCTTTTCGTTCTTCGTCAAAGCCTTCTATTAATCCGAACACTTCTCCCTCTTCGCTTGCAATGACAGCTGATACACGATAATTCGGGTTTTGTGTAGATAAAAGCTCAACCGTAGAGGTATATGGAGTAGTTAATATAACCTTACCAATTAGACCTTTGGCAGTCATTACGGCCATATTAGCTTCTACTCCATGAATCTCTCCCCGATTAATGATTATTTTCTCTTCCCATTGATCGGGATTACGAGCAATAACCGTTGCTTGGATAGGGTTGAAATCACGAAGGTCTTCTTTTTTATCAACTATTTCTTGTAATTCTTTTTTTTCGAGCTTTAAATCATTTACTTCTGCTTGTAAGGAGGCATAATCTTCTAATCTTGCTTTCAATCTTTTGTTCTCATCATATGTATTAAGTAAAGAATCTATATTATTAAAAACACCCGTTACATACTGAGTCGGTTTGGAAAACAACGTTTGTCCAAAACCGACTACATCTTTTACTAATTGTTCTGGCAATGATGCATGATTTCGATCGCGCAATGTAAAGCTGATAAGTGCCACAAGAAAAATCATCCCTACAAGTAGCAAGATTAATCGCTTATTTGAAAAAAACTGTGGCATATCTCACTTCCCCTTAACCTTTTGTTTGTTGACGTTTCAATAATCCCATATGATCTAACGCTTTACCAGTTCCGATTGCAACACAATCTAATGGGTTTTCAGCGATAAATACAGGCATATTCGTTTGATCACTAATCACTTTGTCCAGGTTACGAAGTAAAGCTCCCCCACCTGTAAGCATAATGCCGCGCTCCATTACATCTGCTGAAAGCTCTGGAGGAGTCTGTTCTAATGTTTTCTTCACTCCATCAATGATAGACGCAATAGATTCGCGCAATGCATTTGCGATCTCTTTTGATGATATTTCAATTGTTTTTGGTAACCCCGTCACAAGGTCACGACCACGAATATCCATAGACTCTTCTGCTTCCATAACACGTGCAGATCCAATTTCCATCTTGATTGCCTCTGCAGTACGTTCACCAATTGTTAGATTGTACGTCTTACGAACATAGCTTGTAATCGCTTGGTCCATTGCATCCCCGCCAACACGAACGGATTCACTCGTAACTACTCCACCAAGAGAAATAACAGCAACTTCTGTAGTTCCTCCACCTATATCAACGACCATACTTCCTGTAGGTTCCCAAACTGGAAGATTAGCTCCGATCGCAGCTGCAAACGGCTCTTCAATAGTCAATGCTTCACGAGCTCCTGCTTGCTTTGCAGCATCAATTACAGCGCGTTGTTCTACTGAAGTAATACCAAAAGGTACGCAAATCATGACATTGGGCTTGCTCCAAGACATGCCTGATGACTTCATCGCATTTTTCAAATAGTATTCTATCATGGCTGAGGTCGTATCAAAATCTGCGATAACCCCATCCTTCATTGGACGAATCGCCACAATAGAACCGGGAGTACGGCCAATCATATTTTTTGCATCGTTACCTACTGCAACAATGTCACCGTTTTGTACGTTTTTTGCTACTACGGAAGGCTCTCTTAAAACGATGCCCTTCCCTTTGATGAAAACAAGCGTATTCGCTGTTCCTAAGTCTATCCCTACATCTCTTGATCCAAATCCAAACACTATTTTTTACTCCCTTTCTAATCTAAACAAGTTTCACTTATTTTTTAAGTAATAACACTTATTATAACGGAAAGAAAGAAAAATGCACAGTGTCACATATACCCCTTTTCTTTTAAACTTATAAATTGATGGTCCCCTATGATTACATGGTCAAGAAGTTCAATACCCATAAGCTTTCCTGCCTCCATCAACCGTTTCGTTACTTCTATGTCTTCAGTCGAAGGAGAAGGGTTTCCTGAAGGATGGTTGTGAGCACAAATAATGGATGCAGCGGAACGTTTTACCGCTTCTCTAAATATTTCCCTAGGATGAACGATGGAAGCGTTTAAAGACCCAATAAATATCGTTTGCTTGTGTAGTATTTGATTTTTTACATTTAGGAATAATGTTACGAAGTGTTCTTGCGTGAGGGAGGTCATATCTGGCATTAAATAAGTGGCTGCGTCACTCGGGGATCTAATTGTAAACTTTTCATTTGTTTTTTGCTGCGATAATCTTTTTCCTAGCTCGACCGCTGCTAGAAGTTGGACAGCCTTTGCTTGGCCAATTCCTTTAACCGTCATCATTTCTTCCAGCGTAGCATTTTTTAACTCTTGAATCTGTTCAAAAAAACCCAATACTCGATTGGCAAGATGAAGAACAGACTCTTGCTTCGTTCCAGTACGAAGCAAGATTGCAAGTAGTTCTTGGTTTGATAAGCTTGAGGCACCTTGTCTAATCAGTCTCTCTCTTGGTCTGTCCGCTATATGTACATCTCGGATCATGAGAGCTGGAGGAATTTTAACACTCATTCAGAAATCTCCTTTTCTAATTGGATGACTTTCAATGTTAAAAGCGTCTGGAACAAACGGCCTAGCGGTAATCCGACTACATTGTTGTAATCGCCATTGATTTTTTCAACGAACATTCCACCCATTGTTTGTATACCGTAAGCGCCTGCCTTATCGAGTGAATCTCCGCTAGCAACATAAGCATCTATCTGTTCTTCTGTCAGTTCGTAAAATTGCACGGCAGTAGTTTCGGTAAATCCAATAGAAATACCTGCTCCTTGGATGGATACTCCTGTGATTACTCGGTGCTCTTGACCAGAGAGTGCTTGAAGAAACTCTTTTGCCTGATTAGAATCAACAGGCTTAGTTAATAGTTTTTCGCCTAAATATACAGTAGTATCCGCCGCTATAACGATGGCATCTTCATTTCCTTGTACTACTTCATCTGATTTTTTGGTCGCTATCGCAAGTGTAAATTCCTCTGGAGATAGCTCCTGTTCGACATCCTCGGATACACCAGAGGCTTGTATTTCAAATGGGATCCCTAATCTACCAAAAAGCTCCTTTCTTCTTGGTGACTCGCTTGCTAGAATTATTCTGTTATTTGTTGTTATTTTCATTGAAATTCCCCCTTTTCCTAAGCATACAAAAGAATGGAGAAAATGAAAATTGTGTTAAAAACGTGACTATTTGATTTTAGGCTGTTTTCTTATTTAAAAATTTAATTTTACACAATCGTTCTGTTCTAAATAGTGGGTAAAAACATGTAGTCGAATGACTGATGGACTGTCCGAAAACGTTGTGATAGCTTGAACAATTGTGGCTAGATCATCGGGATATTTTTCTTTACTGGCAATGGAGTCAAAAAAATTTTTAGACAAATTTTCCTCAGTCAATAATGTCATCATGTTTTTAACTTTTGGATTCTCACAACTGCTTGTAGACACGTAAAAATTTTTTATAAAGGATGGCAATGCTTCTGTACTAACAGCAGCAGTTTCTTTTACATATAAATCACTCCAAATATAAAACTGCCCTTCTGCCTGAACAATACCGGCACGCTCTAGTGAGGGTTCAACTGCCATAAAAGAAATGGCGCTTTCTTTTGTAGAGAACATTCCATATTGCTTGGCCTTGAAAGTTAGGGACGGCTCCGCAGATGTCTCTACCTTTTCTCCTCCCGTTTCCTTTCCATTTTCGGTAGCCGGCTTTTCCGTATTATTCTTATCTCCACTTGCTTCCCCTTCTACCTTCCGATCGTTAGCTATATTTAATAACAACCCAAACAATAAAACCCCGACAACTCCTATAACAAGCCCTTGTAGTCCAGCCATTAAAATCATTTTCTTAGGATTTTTTTTTCGAAATGGCATAATTTCACCTCTTTTTTCACCACTTTACCATTCCCCAATTAAAAAAGGACAAGACCTTTGTCGGCTCGTCCTAAAAACTTATCGAGTTAAAAAAACAAATTAATATACAAGTCGACAATTGCTTGACCATAGAAAAAAGAAATTATCGCTGCGATTGCTATAGAAGGTCCAAATGGAATAGGGGTTTTCCTTCCTTGCTTGGAAATTTTCAACGTAATAATACCCACTACCGTTCCTATAACAGAGGCTAAAAACAATGTCACTAAGGTGGATACCGTTCCTAACACGACACCAATAACAAAGAAAAGCTTGATATCACCACCACCCATGCCACCTTTCGACACCATAGCAACTAAGAGTAAAATTCCAAATCCAACAATTGCTCCGACTATACTGTCCCACCAAGGAGTTAAAGGTGAGATAATGCGACCAATAATTAGTGGAATTAAAAAGAATAAAAGTATTTTATCAGGGATGAGCATATACGCAATATCTGAAACTGTAATGATAATTAATAAAGAAATAAACAATAGCGAAACAAGGAACTCCCACGAAAAACCTAGTTGGAAGTATGCAAATGTGAATAATACGCCTGTAGTTAGCTCGATGACTGGGTAAACCCAATGGATTTTAGTATCACATCCTCGGCACTTTCCCTTCAAAAAAACATAGGATAAGACCGGCACCAAGTCTTTAGCCGTTAAATTGCGATCACATATCGTGCAATGAGAAGGCGGGCGAACAATAGATTCACCTTTCGGCACCCTTAGTCCCACTACATTATAAAAAGAGCCAAGCACTAAACCATATATTAATACAAATATTGCGATTACGATTTCCATTCAAACACCTTATTTCCTACTTTTTAAACTTTCTTTATCTGCATACATATTGAGGTCAGCTACATGAAAAAGATCCTCAAAGGAATCTCCCTGCTCAGGGCAGTAGGCTATCCCAATACTTGGTATAACCTTGATATGGATATCGTTATAATTAAAGTTTTTTTCCTCAAATGTCATTCTTAATTGAGATAGCCATCCTTCAAAGTCTTCACGGGTATTAAAGTCATCTAAAAATAAAACAAACTCATCTCCACCAAAACGGGCTACCAAATCGTTTTTATTCGTTGCATCTTTCAAAACTTCAGCAGTATATTGCAGTACTTGATCCCCCACCGAATGACCAAAGCTATCGTTAATAATCTTAAATTGATTTAAATCTAGTAAAACAAAGTATGCCTCTCCAGATTCCTTCTGCGACATCTCTACTAATTTTTTGGTAATATGCGTGACAAAAAAAGCTCGATTGTGTAAATCGGTCAGGACATCGTGATAGGCCATATGCATAATCATTTTTTCCTTTTCAACCTCGCTCGTGACATCTCTAAGCATAGCGTAGAAGATTCTTTCCTTTCCAGTAACCACGTACTTGGCATCTATGGAGATGTGTATTCGGCCATCAAGGTATAGATTGTCTAGCGCCAAAGAATAGTCTCGTAAAGTCCCTTTTAGCTGAAGTTGTTCAATTAGTTTCCGGAGAAGTTTTTTATTATGCTTGGTCCTTGCATATTTCATCAAATTCATATCCGTTGGGTCACTGATATTCAATAGAAACCTACCTTGCTTGTTTATTTCTAAAATATCCAAGTTATTATCTAATATCATGATCGGTATGGGACTGATATCAAATAAGGTTCGATATCGCCGAGAGATGTTTGGCAGTAAATCGTTATGCAGGAAGGAAAAAGATATAAAAATGGAGAAAACAATTCCTTCGATCAGGAATGTATAGGGAGGTATATGTTCACCGAAATTTAGATAACCCATAGAAGCCTTTAAAGTAAACACAACCAATGTACAAACCATCAAAAACTTTAATAGCTTGCGTTGCTGTAAATTCACGGTCTTTCGTAAACCTATAATTAAAATAAAAACCATTATAAGATTCAACATAGCGGATGATGTCAAAACAATATAATATTCCTCATTATAAATAGGCACGTACCAGAAGCCCCTTGGCTCATGTAAAATAAATGGAATGATCCTCCAATGTAAAATTTGAGCCACTAGCACAATCAAAAAAGGTACATAAAAGACACCAGGATACACGATACGCGGGATATATATGTACAAGTTGGAAACATGTATATACAAATGGAGAGTAAGACTCACCACTAACAAACTAATTAAACCAAGTCCAATACCAGAAACGGTTGAACTATATTCAATCGGTAACAGGTGCCGAAAAAACTCCCCAAAATAAAGGAAACTGTAGGACACTAAAATAGCCGTAATCAATCTATTTTCCAATCTCCTGGACTGCTGCATTAGCACCACACAAGCTAAGCCAAACAAATATAAAGCCGGCAGCACATACACGGCTAGATACATACACAATTGAGATATCGACATAGATAGACTCCCTATCTAGTTATTTTATTAAAGCAAATAAGTAAGGTTTAAATAATAGATTAATAGAATTTATTCATCCCCATAATAGAAAGTAGTAACTTGTATCGTTGCACTGACCGCTTCCTGAACTTCTAAATCATAAAGTTCTTCTTCCCCTAGCAAAGAAAATTCAATTGCATCAATTCGATAAATACGTTCAATACTTTCAATCTCTTTAATAAATGTACTTAAATGATCGTAATCCTTTGTCCACACCGTGATATCAAATGTGATCAGCTTTAATTGTGGAGGAAGTACAGCATTCGCAATAGGAGATACTGGTGCTTCCGTAACTATTTCTCCTTCAGGATTAGCTTCATCAGTTGTTGCAACTGGTTCATTTAAAGGCACCTCTTCGTCGGTAGCCGCTAGAGACGAATCCGCAACAATTTCATCATAGTTATTAAAATTAACGGACTCCACCCTTGCCTCACTAATTAATTCCACTTCTTCAATAGATTGAACAAGTCGATTTAATTCCCGAGAGAGCGGAACTTTTTTTTCTAAAAGAAATGAATTTTCTTCCTCTTCACTTGGTGCAACTAGTTGGGTACTAAGCAAATCGATTTCATTGCGCACATTACTTATAACCACTTCTTTCGACTGCTTTTCTTGCTGTAAGGGTGAAATAAGAAAAAAGTATAAAGCCCCTAACAATACAGCTACTAGAGCAACAATAAGTAGATACCCCGTTCGTTTATCACTTACTAATTCATTCATTATTGGGTACCTCCATCTCGCAAGTAGGTTTCTTCATATACTAAAAAAAGCGTTGCAGAGTATCTCCACTGAACATCAAAGTCAATTTTGTCATCCTCTGTATCGTTTTCTCCGACAGGCTCAAAGCTAGAAAGTGTTTCGACTTTTACATCACCAAAATATGAGCTATTTAGCAGCTTTTCAATAAAAGAAGAGATCTCATTCATTGTTTCAAAATCTGCTTCAAGCAAGACGCCCTCTTCATTAAACTGGTAGCCACGTAAATATGTATTCTCTGCTAATAAAGATTGAATTTCATCTATTAAAGGGCTTACTGGATAAGAAACACTTTCTACAAAAGTAACGGAAGAGGAAAGACTTCCTTGCTCTCCTGTCGCCATAGCAGCAACCTCAGCAGACAACAAATCTCTTTCGACAGTAATTTCTGTTTCCTGACTACTTAAGGATGTTACGTTACTTTTTAAAGTAAAATATTGAATACATAGGAATATTAAGAGTAATACGATTAAGATAGCCCCGATAATTACTAACAAATTACTGGATTTTCTTCTCTCTATTTGAGGCAACAAATTAATTTCTGGAACCATTAAAATGCCTCCTTCAGTCCAAGTCCGATAAGCGGAATATATTTTGCCTTCATTTTAGGATAAATTGACTGAACTTTATCATCATCGATATATTGAATAGGTGTATCATAATTAGCATGCATTTGAGATACAATATAATCCATTTCTGGAGAATCCCCTAAAATAATAATTTCAGTTACCGCTCTCTCTCCTTTGTATAAAGAAAACCGGTAAAAGTTTAATATACGGTCGATTTCTGCAATTTGATCGATTAGTTGTGTACGGTAGTCTTCCAGGTCACCATCAAACTCAAAACTCAAATTTTGCTCCCCTTGCACGCGTGGTTTCCACTCGAGTAAGGAAGTTTCGATTGATTGATAACGTAAAAATTCAAGCTTACCAGAGGAATATATCGAAATATTGATCCCATTTATAGACCAATCAGTAATCAGATAAATTTTCCCTATCACAAAGCTTTTACTTTCCTCCAAAAAACGAATGGTAGAAAGTGCCTTTACATCTGCGTGAGTTGGGTGCAAAGTCAAGTCATCCAAAATCCCTGCCATCTTAGTCACTTCCTCCGAAGGAGCAGCAAAAAGTGTCGCCTCACCATCATTCGGTAAATCATCGTATACATCAATTAAAGGATTTGTGAATGGTAAATGAATGGTACGACCTAGCTCCATCTCTACATATCCTTTTAATTTAGAGGATTCCAACTCTTTCGGATGCTCAAAAGCTTTCATCATAATGGAGCTGTCTGGCACAAAGAAACGAACATCCGCTTTCTTTATCCCCCATTGTTGAGTAACCTCCTTCAACAATTCAAAGAACGCCATTTCATCTTTGATCATATCCCCCTCCATAATGCCGGGAGCTAGAGAATGTTCAAAAACTTCTCCTTCGCTAATAACGGAAGTATTCATAACAATAGCTCTGATCACATACTCGCTTATATCTAGAACAACGAAACGCTTCTTTTTCTTTTTGAACATTTTGGCTTTTCCCCCATGGTTTTCTAAGTAATATTAATTTCACGTTTCAACAAACGAGATTAATCGTTTACTCAAACCTGAAATCTAGTTTCTACGCTCTATAGAAGCGTAGAAACTGATTTTATTTTAGTAAATCCTATCTTCCTGTTACTTTAATACCAATTGTGTCATTTCCATTATCGTTATTTTTATGAGCACTAATTGCAGCATTTGTAGCATTGGTAAAAGTTACTGTTATACCACTACCAGTACCAGACCCGTTAATTACATTGCCAGTAGTTGTTTTTTTTATTTTAGTGCCTTCAACACTCAAAGAGCCAGTTTCATCTAAATATTTTGAGTCTTTCAAAGTTTTTACACTAACCTCCGCATTATTTGCACTATTTTGCTCAGTAAAATATAAACTTGCTGCTGCTAAAGCATTTTGCGCATCCCCTTTAATTGCTCCAACTCTACTATTGTCTATAATATTACCGATAGAAGGTACCGCAATTGCCGCAACAATAGCAAGTATTACGATAACTGCTAAAAGTTCAATTAATGTTAAACCCTTTTGATTTTTTAATAACTTTTTCATTTTTTTCATTTTATTTCCCCCTTGTGTTGTTAACATATCTTTGTTTAAATCATCATTCCGGTTAATCTCTTTCACCTCCTTAAATGGAAACTAATATTAAATTTGTTCATACATACTAAACATCGGTACCATGATAGCCATCACAATGGTTCCAACTATTGCAGCTAAGAAAACAATCATTAATGGCTCGATTAAGGATTTAAGTGTATCTACTGTTCGATCCACATCATCCTCATAAAAGTCGGCTATTTTTTCTAGCATGTAATCGAGTGATCCCGTTTGTTCCCCTATAGCTGTCATCTGCGTTACTAGAGGAGGAAAAATCCAACTTTTTTCCAAAGGTGCTGATAATGTGCTCCCTTGTTCAAGGCTTGTCCTTGAGTCACTCACTACTTTTGCAACAACTGGATTGCCGATTACTTTTTCTACTATTGTCAATGCTTGAAGGATTGGCACCGAACTGCTAAATAACGAAGAAAGCGTCCTTGTCATTCTAGCTATTGCAGACTTTTGTAAAAGCTTCCCAAACACTGGCATCTTCAATAAAAACACATTAAAGGAATAATAAAATTGCGTATTCTTGCTATAAAGCAAGTAAAAGGTTACACCTATTAGTAACACTCCTCCGAAATAGAAATACCAGGAGGTTTGAAGCGATTCACTAAAGCCCATTACGATTTTAGTAATAAGCGGAAGCTCTGCCCCCATATCATCGAACATGGTTACGAACTGAGGAACAATGGTCAGCATTAAAAACACTGCTACAACAATAGTGAGTAAAAGCAAAACAACAGGATACGCCAAGGTGGATTGCACCTTTTTTTTCAAATTAAATTGTTTTTCATAAGAAAATGCTAATCTTTCCAATGATTCATCTAAGTTACCAGTTGCCTCCCCAGCTCGAATCATATTCACAAATAAAGACGGGAATACTTTAGGATACTTTGCTGCAGCTTCGGAAAAAGATAGACCTGATCGTACATCCTCCTCGACATCGTATAACCCCTTCTTTAAAGGTTTACTAGACGTTTGATCTCCTAATATTTTGGTAGACTCCAAGATGGAAACACCTGCACGAATAAGAGTTGCGAACTGTCTACAATAAATAACGAAATGCTCATTTTTAACTTTGCCACCAAGAGTTAATTCCTTATGAAGAATACTTTTAGACTCTTCAAGCTCTCTAGGGTTGATCCCTTGGGACCGAAGTTTAGCAATGGCATTTTGTTTAGTTGTCGCATCGATAATTCCTTTTTTTAGTGCTCCTTGAGAGGTTCGACCGTTATATTTAAAAACTACCATTAATATTCACCTAAATTCATAAAAGGCTTAGCTACTTCCAAGGAAATTTTCCCACTTGTCAGTAGAGATTGAACG
This sequence comes from uncultured Psychrobacillus sp., assembly GCF_938022135.1. Lineage (NCBI taxonomy): Bacteria > Bacillati > Bacillota > Bacilli > Caryophanales > Bacillaceae > Psychrobacillus > uncultured Psychrobacillus sp. Next base: position 33,493 of record NZ_CALIED010000039.1, on the reverse strand, counting down.
GAGGATTCTAATGTATGCATACCTAAGGCACGGCTAGTTTGCATAACATTTTGAATTTGATGTACCTTCTCATTTCTAATAAGATTTGCGATGGATGGTGTATGTACAAGTATTTCTGTAGCAGCCACCCTTCCCTTTCCGTCATTTTGGACAAACAACCTTTGAGAAATGATGCCTTGCAACACATTTGCCAATTGTATTCTTATTTGTCCTTGTTGATGGGGAGGAAAGACATCAATAATTCGATCAATAGTAGTAGGTGCACTGCTTGTATGCAAAGTCGCCATTACAAGATGTCCTGTTTCAGCTGCGGTGATAGCGGTTGATATAGTTTCCAGGTCACGCATTTCCCCTACTAAAATTACATCTGGATCTTGTCTAAGCGCCGCTCTCAAACCATTAGCAAAGCTTAGTGTGTCAGTACCTACTTCTCTTTGGTTTATAACCGACTTTTTATGCATGTGAACATATTCTATCGGATCTTCTAGGGTAATAATGTGCTTCGCTTTAGTTGAATTTATATAGTCAATCATCGATGCTAAGGTAGTAGACTTCCCAGATCCTGTTGGACCTGTTACAAGTATTAGCCCCTGTGGTTTGTCTGCTAATGCGTACAAAACATTAGGCATTCCTAAGCTTTCTATTGCTGGAATATTCGACTCTATCATTCGCGCTGCTATAGACACTTGGCCCTGTTGATGATAGGCGTTAATACGAAATCTACATAACTCTGACAGCTCATGACTAAAATCAATTTCTCCTTTTTCTTCAAACTCCTCATATTTAGATGGATCCAATATTTCTTTAAGCATTTCTCTCGTTTCGTTGGTAGTAAGCTCCATTTCTCCATTCGCCTTTAAAGAACCATTTACTCTAAACACAGGTGGCAGTCCCACAGTAATGTGTAAGTCTGATGCTTTATCTTCATAAGATTGTTGGAGTAACTGAATGAATGATCTTCTCATGTTAAACACCTCAATTTACAGTCGCCACACGCAATACCTCTTCTGTCGTGGTTAATCCGGCTTTTACCTTTAGCAGCCCATCATCTAGTAAACTCGAATACCCAGTTTTATTCATATAATCTTTTATTAATGCTGGGCTTTTGGAAGTTAGAATCAGATCCTTTACATATTCATCCACAACTAACACCTCGTGAATTGCTAAACGACCTCTATAACCACTTTGATTGCATGCAGGACAGCCCTTGCCTCTTCGAACCTGTTCGATGCTGATCCCACGTTCAGCAAATATTTCTTTTTCTCTTTCATTGGGTACTTTCATTTCTCCACAGTCTCTACATATTTTACGTACTAATCGCTGTGCAACGATTCCAACCAATGAAGAGGAAAGAAGGAAAGGCTCAACTCCCATATCCTTTAACCGTGAAACAGACTCTACAGCACTATTTGTATGTAGTGTGCTTAAAACTAGATGCCCAGTCAATGAAGCCCGTACTGCGATTTGTGCCGTTTCTAAATCTCGAATTTCTCCAACCATTACTATGTCTGGATCCTGACGTAAAATAGATCTTAACCCTGCAGCAAATGTTAATCCAACTTCATCACGGACTTGAATCTGGTTAATACCCTCTAATTGATATTCCACTGGATCTTCTACTGTAATAATATTGACATTCTCATCATTTAACTGATTTAGAGCAGCATATAGCGTAGAGGATTTACCAGAACCCGTTGGACCAGTTAAAAGTACAATTCCATTAGGTTGTTCAATCATCTTACTAAAAGCAGCTAAGTTTTTATCATTAAAGCCAAGCTTCCCTAAGTTATTTAAAGCACTACTTAAATCAAGTATCCTCATAACTACCTTCTCCCCGTATATTGTAGGGAGGGTGGACAATCGAATATCTATCGCTTTCATATTAACGGTTAACTTGATACGGCCATCCTGAGGAATGCGATTTTCAGTAATGTTCAAATTACCCATAATTTTAATACGGGCTAGTATAACATTTTGCATATATTTAGGCAGTGAACGTTCAGATTTAAGCATCCCATCCACTCTATAACGAACACGCAAATCATTCTCCTGTGGATCAAAGTGAATATCACTCGCTCTTTGGGCTACTCCATTAGCAATGATTTGGTTAACTAATCGAACGATAGGAGAATCCTCATCAGTAATTTGTGTATCGTTTTCTATCTCTTTGGGAGACATATCAATCAACGCTTGGTCCATGGATTCCTGTAAATCATAATATTTTGTTATGGTACGGTATATATCATCCTTCGCTGCGATACTTGTCTCAATTTGACAGCCTGTCGCCATTCTCACTTCTTCAATTGCAAAATAATCCATTGGATCTGCCATTGCAATCAATAACTTATTCCGATCTTTTTTAAGTGGCATAATATATGTTCGCTTCGCTAGCTCTTTAGGAACTAGCTGTATCAATTCCGGCTCGATGGAATACTGATTTAAATTGACGTGAGGAATTCCTAGTTGAAATTCCAGCACTTCTATTAGCTGCTGTTCTGTTAGCAGGTTTTCCTTAATAAGAAAATCTCCTAGCTTTTCTTCACGTTTCTTTTGTGTAAGTGCATAATCTAACTGTTCACTATTAATTACGTTTGATTCTACCAATAAATCCCCTAACCGCTTCCTTACATTCACCTTCAAACCATGCCACCCCAATCGATTACTAGTTATTTAGAGCCATTTATAATATTTCCCGCTTTATCATAATAGCTCCCCTCTGGAAGTTCATCTGAGCTCTCCTCAGTAGTTGGTTGGGAGGCAGTTGATGTTGGCTCCTCACTAACAGTAGAATTATTTGGATTCATATCCGGCAATCCATCTCCGTTCAAATCAATATTTAAATCTGGATCTTGAGCTACCGTCGATTCCGGAATTGTAGCTGACTTTAGAATAACTCTATTAGTAGGTGGGTAATAATCTTGGGAAATTAGCTCTTCATTCTCATAAGGTCCTACTTTGTCTGATATCGTGCGATAGACAGCTACCCTTAAGCCCGGTTTCCCTTCTTCAATTAGCTCCTCTTTACCTGGTGCTAAATCAGGGGAATATCTATAAATGGTTCTAGGCTTAATTTCCTGTCGCTCTCTAATCTGGTATTTTCCTTCTGTTTCAGTAGGTATAGCATACATTTCTATTAATAGAGCATTATCCTTTATACTCGCCTTGAGGCTAGCTGGATGATCAGTAGTATTTTTAAACTTAAAGTCTTTTGTTTCGCTAAGTTCCACTTCTATTCCAGCTTCTAGATAGGATGGAATCACCCCTTGAGAATGACGCTCTACTACTTCAAACTCTGTTTGGAGAATTACACTGTAAAGAACAGAACCAACAAAATTCAACGTTTCATTGGAAGCACCAATATTCATCTGATTTACTTGTTCATTTAAAGAAAATACTTTTCCACTTCCAATAACTTGTTCATCCAGCAAAGTAATAATTTCGTCAAGACTCGTTGTATTTAGCACAATATTTTCCAAAGTAAATGCGACTCTTTCTAATGGTAGTTGCGATAAATCTATTGCAACACTTTCTATAGGTTCGGTAGATAGTACTTCTACTTTTTCTTTTATATTTGCCAAAGTTTGTTCAAGATCTATATTTGACTGACTTTCTAGTAGGGCATTAACTTCACCACTCATTGTAAATTGAAGAGGTAAATGTATGGTTGGGACGTCCTTCCAAAATGCAATTCCTGCATCCGTTTGGGCTAAAAAGTCATCAACTGTAGCCTCTACGTCAAAGATAAACCATGTGGATTCTAAATTTAACTCAGTTTGGTTGCCGTTCAGTATAAGAGTATTAGCTTTCCAATCCTCAATCTTTTCGTTTAGGAAAGATATTATTTCATCTCTATCTGAAGTAGAGACCTCGTAACCCCCTATAGTAGAATTTAATTTATTCTTCGCTATAGCACTTAAAGGTGACAAACTTGTAATTAAAATTGAGATAAACAAAATAAAAGATAGGATCAATAACACCTTTTTATTGAATACAACCACCGAAATGCCCCTTCCCAAAACCGAAAATAGTAAATATAACCTATTTTATAGTCTAATTCTTCACTTATTTCATAGAGACCAATATAAATATTCCTATTTTTAATCAGAAATAATAAACCCTTTTACTTATTTATATATTATAAATCTATCTAATACAAGTCATTTTTGGAATAAATTCCAAAATAAATATGAATATATATTTTCTTAAGTTGAATGAATAATAAAATTAGACTAAAAATACTGTTTACTATATAGCAAACAGTATTTAATCCTAATATAGGATGGCACTATAGTTAAAGGACAAAATTATTTGAGGTGCAATCCACTTTCCTTTATCCTTTGTAAATAATTTAATTTCTTTTATTTTATTTTTCTAATAATATTTTTCTATCTATTAAGTCACTTTCTTTTTGTCTTTCTGGTATAAAAATTTCTTTTTTGGGCTCAAATTTAGGAATTACTTTTCCATGAGTTAGAGTAACCCCTCCACTTGCTGAAAATTTATCCGCGACTATCAAACCCTTTACATGCCCTCCTTGAAGCAATTCAAAGTGTGCATTAGGAGCAAGATATAAGTTAGTAAATCCATTAACCCCTCCACTTATTTTAAAACTAGAACCACCTGTATAAATGTCACCATAATAGCCACCGCCACCAGCTCCTAAATTAATATTAGCTCTTTGTGCATAAATGGATCCGTAAATAATTTCTCCACCAGTAGTTTTAATTTCTTCATTCCCACTATAATATATTTTAATTTTATTAACATTTTGAGTATTTTTATTTATACTACTAGAGTTATATATTCCAATTGAATTTTTTACAAATAGTGTAAGGCTTCCTGTTCCGATAATATTTATGTGTCCACTTAAACTTAAACTATCAATTACTAAAACTTTATCAGTTGAACCAACATCTATAACTAATGTATTATAACTATCAACAATTAGGTTTTTAAATTGTAAATTCCCATTACTATCACCTAACTCACTCATTTTCAGAATATAATTGTTTGTTAAGTAACTAGTTATAAGTAAATTTCCATCTTTAATAACATGAGTTTTTTCATGTTGATTTTTAGACACAATTAAGTCATTAGGGATTTTCAACTTCGGAATATTTGGATAATCTGGTAATTCGTATATCCTCTTTACATTTGAAACAATTTCACCATTATGTTTCGTGCCTCCACACATAATAATGTCCTTTTTCCAATCTAAGCATTTTTTAAAATTCTCTTTAGCTCCAGCCAAAGCAACATTTCCATTAATAGTAGCACTGCCAGATAGTTCTATAGTCTTATTAACATACAATGCTAAATCTTCAATCTCATTTTCTCCAGGTTCTTCCACCTCAGGAGAGTCGCTTCCATCGTCACCATATTCTAAATCCACAATAAAATCTTGACTAACCTTACGTACCTTTTTTCCTAGTTTACCAATAGATTCAATAGTGTAACCAAAGGGATCAGTGTTGGTTTTTATAAATTTCACGGTTGCTTCAGGCTTGACTAAACTATTATTCTCATCATAGTTTTCCTCAAAACCATTAACTACAGATACCTCATTGGTCGGGATTTGACTCTGTATTCTTTTATCAAACTCCTTTTTTAGAATTTCTCTAAAATTAAATCCCGTTTGTTGTTCGATAGGAAGACTTTCATAAATCACTTTTTTCCTTAACGTTTCATCATATGCTTCGTTATATATGTTTTTAATTTTCTTTTCTATAACTGTCCTAGTCGTTGCAACCCCAGCTTCTGCAATATAGAATGTTGTCTGATCAGTTCTTTCATTGCTGGAAAATTTTGATACATTCCAAGTAATTAATAACAAGCTTAATCCAAGAATTGTTGTAAGGACCAGTAATAACAATACATTTATGAGAGTAAAACCTTTTTCTGAATGTTTAAAAGTTTTTTTGAAATAATCAAACAATTTAGTCACCTCTCCTTATTACAATTTCGGTTTTTTCACTTTTCCCCTGTATATTTGTTACTTCTATTTCCCATTTGTTTTTTATAACTGAGACATTAAAATTTTGTATATTATAAACAAGTGCTTCCTTATTTTTATTAATAACCTGTTTATCTTCATCAAATGTATAGATTACTCCACTCAAATCTATCTTTTTTTCATTAATCCAGAGTGGATTCTCGGATTTCCTTATATCTTTTGTAATCAATTTCATAGCAAGAGATATATCAGTTAAGTGCATATTTTCATTGAGTTGTCTTTTATGTTGGGTAGAGATTGAAAATAAGATATTAGAAAAAATCCCTATAAATAATGAGCTTATGATTATTACTGCAAGTATTTCGATTAAAGTAAAACCTTTATTATCTTTCAATGATATCAATACTAACTACCTCCATTCGATAACATTTTCCATTTTCACACGGAGAGGACCATCTTTATAATCATAAATTTCAATAACTATATGATATAAACCATTTAGATTACTATGAGGTTTAATCTTAACTTCTATAATTTCGTTGCTTGCCGAATGATTTTTTATAAATGTTTCTTGAACCTCATTATTACTCGATGATGGAGTGTACCCTAGATTTGCAATTCCCAATAGTTTATCACTATTATTAATGCGTAAGCTTAACTCATAAAACCTTTCCATTTCGGTCTGAGCTACATAAGTTGCATCCACAATTTTTTCTGAACTTTTCCCTGTCTTTGCTGACTGAAGAAAATAGGTTAAAAATGCCATTAAAATTATAGTGATTATTATTATAGCTACTAATAATTCAACTAGACTTAAGCCTTCTTGGTTTTTAATAATTTTATTAAAACTCAAATTTTTTCACCCTTTTTAACAAAAATAATAGATTTGTAATGTTTTTATTTTAATGAAAAGACGAATTTAGTCACAATAAAAGTAACTATATTCGTCTTTTAACTGTATATGATATTATTTTTCTATCAGCATAAATCAATTATATCTTTAAAAGGTAATAATAGGCAATACAATAAATACAAAGAGTCAGTGCCTGAGTAGGAGAAAATACGGATACTTTAAAAGGGATTTGAGCAATGTAGCCCAAATCCCTTTTATCATTCAATATTATATTTTATTTTTCAACATTCTTTTCACTTCACATACTCCGCAACCCTATTTCTACCCGCCTGCTTTGCCCCAATATAAAGCGCTCGATCAGCATTACGTATTAGAGAATTACCCTCGTCACTGTCCTCTGGAGCAGTTGAAACACCAATACTTGCTGTAATAAAGATGATTTCTTCTCTCGTTACGTCAGCTAGGTCTAGTTCGACCATAAATGGCGTTTGCTCGATCTTTAATCGCAGCTGCTCGGCGAGATTCATGGCTTGTAGCTTGGTGTAATTAGGAAGGATGACGACGAACTCTTCTCCACCGTATCTCCCTACAGTGCCTTCTCTACCGATTTCGCTTTTTATAAGCTGAGCAAATTCTTTAAGGATAATATTTCCACTATGATGTCCATACGTATCATTCACGGCTTTAAATTTATCTATGTCCAGCATGATTAATGAAAGAGATTGATAAGCCCCTGCTTCCATTTTTGCCATATCGCGCGCTATTTGTTTGTCTAAATATCTATAGTTAAAGAGTTTTGTAAGCTCACAAATTTCACTTTGTGCAACAGCTTCACGAACCAATCTTGCTTTTTCAAGGGAAACAGCAAAATAGGAGCATAATAAATGAACTATATTTAACTGATATGGCTCAAAGGCGAACTTACTCTTCGTTGCTAGAACCAATACTCCCTCAATTTTTTGGTTGCGGTAAATTGGTACACACATGACACTTTGCATTTCTGTTGATAAAAATGGAGGCTTTTGTGATACCCATTCTACCTGTTTATTAAATAGGGTTGGCTCCCCTTTATCGTAACAAGTACCTGCAAAGCTATTTTGAATTTCTTCATGAGGGAATTCTAGCTCTTTCATACTTCCATCTACCATTGCACGTAAAATAATAAATTTGCCATTTAAATTATCAACAATAAAAGCACTATCAATAGGAAACATGTTAGAAACTCTTTCCACAAAAATATCTAGTATTTCATTAGACGTTAAACGTTCCGCTAACTCATGTCCAAATTCACTAGCCTTATTCAAATCATTATTGACCTTTTCTGAATCACTATATAAACGAACGATCACAGTTATTGTCATTAACGGGATTCCCATTAACAATAAAGCAATGGGACCTATTGCAGCTTCAAATAAATATAAGCTTAGCCCAAAAGGCAGTGTCATTAAAAGACATGCAGTTTCCCAATAGAAATCTTTTGTAAGAAAAAGTGGTTTAAAGCCGCAAATTACTTCTCGCCCATATAATATAATATGGTTTATGAAAATATAAGAGATGGCATATAAGGAACCAAAAATAATAACGTCCATTATATTCACACTACCCACTTCAAATCCAAGTCCAATAATAAGACTTCCGCATATTACGGAAAGGAAGAAAAACATAGATGAGTTGAAGAAGTATTTAAATAACGTTTCACGTGTTATTTTCATGTGGTAGATAATAGGAAACATGCATAATTGCATCGAAATTAATTCTGCTAGTATACCGAACTGCATGAAAATTGCTACATTGACCCAAAGGACTAGAACAATGGTGGATCCGGCTATCACAAAAGGAAATACACTAGATAACAAGGCTAAAAGTAAATAGTAGCCGTAGTTTTCCCATTCGGTAGGTTTTGTTGGGGAATTTATATACACTAACAGAGTACCTAGTGGAACAAAGATAAACCATACGGCTATCATTATATTTTTTGCTCTCTGAGTGAATTCCATAGACCTTTAGACCTCCCTTCAACATATCTATTAATTTTACATATATTTGTATTATAAAGATTATAACATATATAAACTGAATAATTAAAATTACCTTTTAACTGTTTATTCCTTTTAATTCAGTAATTAGATACAATGACCCTGAGACAATAGTCACACTTTCTTTTTTAGGTTTATGTAGGTCTATCAAATGGATATCTTTAGTTACACGTTTATCACTATGTGTACAGTGGTTAAATAATGTAGTAGCGTCTAAAGCACGTTCATGTTTGAAGTCAACGAATTCAAAGCTAGTCGCAACTTCTTCTAGTCTACTTAATATATATTTATAATCTTTATCTTTTAAAATACCAATAATAAAGTGAATACGTTCGTTAGGAAAATACTGCTTAATGGTATCAACGAGTGCATCTATACTAGCTTGATTATGTGCTCCATCCATGTAAACATGGTCATTCCATTTTTCCATTCGACCAGGGAGTGAAGCTTTTCTAACTGCTTTTCTAACGTTCTCTTCATTTAATATAAAACCAGTTTCTATCATAGCAGTAATGGCAAGGGCCATATTAGAAAGCTGATGCTTCCCTAACATCTGAGGGGTTAGTTCCTCAAATGCATAGTTTTTATAATTATAGCTGTTTTTACGAATTTGAAAATCTTTATTTATCTCGATCAGCTGTGCATTTTGACTATTTACTTCTTTCCATATAACTTCTTTAGAAGACTGTAAAGTATCCCCTAATATCAATTTGCCATGATCTTTTATTATTCCTGCTTTGTGCCAACTAATTTCTTCGATTGTTTCCCCAAGGAAATTAGTATGATCTATAGAAATACTAGGTATAACCGCTACTGATTGTTTAATCACGTTTGTGCTGTCAAATCTTCCACCCATACCAGCTTCTATAAATACTACATCCAAATCTTGTTCTGCAAAGACTATAAAAGCAACAACAGTTAACAGTTCGAAGTCAGTAAGCATTCCACTAATACCCACATTCACTAGCTGTCCAAACGCGTGATCCATTTGAGCCTCTGTCACATTATTACCATTCAGTTGAATTTGATCATGTACGTCAATTAAACAGGGAGATGTAAAACTTCCGTACTTGAGTTTATGTTCAGATGCGATCGCTCTCATAAAAGCAATCGTTGAACCTTTCCCATTTGTTCCGGCAACATGAATTATTTTTTGTTTATCTTGAGGATTTCCAAGCAAATCTAGAGCCTTTTTTATCCTATCCAGACCAGGTTTAATCATAGTTTCACTATTAATATTCCACTTTATCTTATAATTGTTAAATTTTTTTATTTCCAAGTCATTCACCCTATTCCGTCTTGGTTACTTTTCTGCTAAACTTCTTGTGAACACATTATAACACGTACCCGTGGAGGTCATTTAATTATGCAAACTTGTTGGATCATTTACAATGGTAGTCTTACACATGATAAGTTTCTCGATCAGGCTCTCCTCCTTAAAGAAGCCGCAGAGAAAAAAGGCTTACAAGCTATTTTAGTAAAGAATTATGAACTTCTAATGAATGTTCATGAAAGCTTATCAGCGAGGCCTGATTTTGTCGTCTTTCTTGATAAAGATATTTTGCTTGCGAAATATCTGAAGAATGCGGGCATACCAGTGTTCAATGATCCTAGTGTAATTGAGATTTGTGATAACAAAGCACATCAATATCTCGAGCTAGCAAAAGCTGATGTACCAATGCCTATAACGATCATAGCACCAAAAGTTTATCCTGAATTCACTATTATGCATACAGGCTATTACGAACAAGTGCTGCAAATACTTCAACTGCCAATGATCATTAAAGAAGCGCATGGCTCCTTTGGTCAGCGTGTATACCTAATAGAAACAAGAGAGCAGTTCTTTGATAAAGTAGAAGAACTTAAGGGTGTAGAGTATGTCTTCCAGCAATTTATTGAATCTAGCAGAGGAAGAGACATACGGGTGAATGTGGTAGGTGGACAAGTCGTTGCTTGCATGCATCGCCAATCAGCTACAGATTTCCGCGCTAATATTACTAATGGTGGAACTGCAACTGAAATTATTTTAACAGAAAGACAAAAGGAAGTAGCTATTCAAGCTGCTACTGCACTGAATGCTGAGTTCGCAGGAGTAGATCTTCTATTTGGGGAAAATGAAGAGCCCTTAGTATGTGAAGTTAACGGAGTAGCCCATATACGTAACATTTATAACGTCACAGGCATTAACGTAGGAGATGCGATGATCAACTACATTTTATCTAAAATTGGTGCTGTTGTTATATGAACGGCCTATTGATATATGAATATAAAGAGATTGAGCGAAATCAAAGCTTTATAGATCGGCTAATCCAAGCAGCAAAAACGCATGGCCATTCTCTTACCGTTATAGATGATAATCAAACTGAATTTCCGGATTGTGATTTCATTTTCTTCCGAGCAAGGAATCCTGAGCTTTCAAAAAAGCTAGAGCAACGGGGTGTTCCCATGTTCAACCGATCAGAGGTCAATGTCATTGCTAATGATAAATGGAAAGCAATCCAGCTAGTCCAAATGCTTGGAATCGCTACAGTTCCAACTTATAAAATTAACACCGTTCAAGACATTCGCGATTATCCAGTTGTACTTAAGACCACTGGCGGGCATGGGGGGATGCAAGTAGAACGATTTACCGAAGCACAAGATGCGGATGTATTTCTAAATGACTTTTCATCCCAGACCATTATCGCTCAAGCTTATGTAGAAACGAATGCTACCGATGTAAGAGTATTTATGCTAGGTAGCGAGGTAATTGGAGCAGTAAAAAGAATCGGTGCTCCAAATAGCTTTAAATCCAATTTTACGCTAGGTGGAACTGTAGAAAAATATGAGCTCTCTGCAACTCAAGAGGCAGATGTAATTAAAATAGCAAAAGCCATTAAAAGCGATTACGTAGGAATTGATTTCTTACTTCTACCCGACGGCAGATGGCTTTTCAATGAATTAGAGGATCCAGTTGGAGCAAGATCATATTATCAAACAACCCAGACGGATATCGCTATACCAATTATGAATTATATGGATGAGCAATTAAAAAAGTACATCGAGCGTTAAGCTTGATGTACTTTTATTTGTTTATGTAGCCATTTATTTCTGCAACACTTCCAGCCATTCGCGCAATTCTTTCTCTATTTCCCGCAACTCTTTTATTTCCCGCAACACCTTTGAGTTTTCGCGCAACACTTTGCCACTTTTCTGCAACACTTCCGACCGTTTACGCAACTCTTTCTCTATTCCCCGCAACACTTTTATTTCCCGCAATACCTTCGAGTTTTCGCGCAACACTTTGCCACTTTTCTGCAACACTTCCGACCCGTTCGCCCAACTCTTTTTGCCATCTCTTTAATACGTTTTCCATTACCGCTTCACATTATCACTCGCAAGGTTCTACCTCGTCTCTGCAAGATTCTACTCCGTCTCCGCAAGGTTCTCTCCCGTCTCTGCAAGGTTCTGTACCATCTTCACAATACTTCCCACTCACCTTTGTTCCATCTCGGCAATATATCAAAACCCCACTCCCAATAAAAAAGTGTAGCCAGATACCTCATCGGTTCTGGCTACACTTACTTTTTTACAAGCTATTTAATTCCTCGATACGTTTTAGAACGGTTGCGTGTTTTTCCAGGTAGTCCTGTTCTTTTGCACGCTCTTCGGCTACTACTGCCTCAGGAGCTTTTGATACGAAGCGTTCATTGGATAGTTTCCCTTGAACTAGCTTCACTTCTTTTGCCCATTTTTCTAATTCTTTTTCTAGACGTGCTTTTTCAGCCTCAATATCGATTAAGCCTTGTAATGGAAGGTATAAAAGAGCACCTGTTACTACTGCTGACATCGATTGGCCCGGATCATCTAGGTCTTGACCGATTACTAGAGGCTCTGGGTTACAGAAACGCTCTAAGTATTTTGCGTTTGCTTCTAGTACTGCTAGCGTATCTGCATCTTTTGCAGAAATGTATAACGGTACTTTTTTGCTCATCGGTGTTTGTACCTCTGAACGGATGTTACGAACAGAGCGAATGATCTCTGCAAGTAGCTTCATGCTTGCTGCTTGGCTTTGATCAGAAAGCTCTTCGTTCACTGTCGGCCATGCCGCTACTGTAATCGATTCGCCTTCATGCGGTAGGTTTTGCCAAATTTCTTCTGTTATGAAAGGCATAAATGGGTGCAATAAACGCATCGTGTTGTCTAATACGTATGCTAGAACCGAGCGAGTCATATGCTTCGCTTCTTCGTCATCTCCGTTTAGTGGAAGCTTAGACATTTCGATATACCAGTCACAGAAATCATCCCAGATGAAGTTGTATAGGGCACGACCAACTTCGCCGAACTCATATCTCTCTGAAAGTCTTGTAACTTGCTCGATTGTTTCATTTAAACGAGTTAGGATCCAAGCATCTGCAACGGATTTTTTCCCATCTAAATTAATTTCCTCGTATTTCAATCCATCCATATTCATCAACGCAAAGCGTGAAGCATTCCAGATTTTATTGGCAAAGTTCCAAACGGCCTCTACTTTTTCTACTGAGAAACGTAAATCTTGTCCTGGAGAAGAACCAGTGCTTAAGAAATAGCGTAGTGAATCTGCTCCGTATTTATCAATTACGTCCATTGGATCAATACCGTTTCCAAGGGATTTAGACATCTTACGTCCATCTTCTGCACGAACAAGACCATGAATTAATACATCATCAAATGGACGAGTTCCTGTAAATTCTACTCCTTGGAATATCATACGTGACACCCAGAAGAATATAATATCATAACCTGTAACAAGGGCATTTGTTGGGTAATACTTCTTCATTTCTTCGTTTTCTACATCCGGCCAGCCTAGCGTAGAGAAAGGCCATAAAGCAGAGGAGAACCATGTATCTAGTACATCTTCATCCTGCTTCCAATTTTCTTCGTCTGCTGGAGCCTCATGCCCAACATACACTTCTCCAGTTTCTTTATGGTACCAAGCTGGAATTCTGTGTCCCCACCAAAGCTGACGTGAGATACACCAGTCATGTATATTTTCCATCCAACGTAAATACGTTTTTTCAAAACGATCCGGTACAAAGTTTACTTTACCCTCTGATTCTTGAAGCTTAATCGCCTCTTCTGCAAGTGGCTGCATTTTTACAAACCACTGAGTAGAAAGGTAAGGCTCAACTACTGCTCCGCTTCGCTCAGAGTGGCCTACAGAGTGTGCATGCTCTTCAATTTTAAATAAAACACCTGCATCTTGAAGATCTTTTACGATTTGTTTACGGCATTCAAAGCGATCCATTCCTTCATATTTAGCTGCATTCTTGTTCATTGAACCATCTTCATGCATAACTAAAATACGCTCTAGGTTATGACGGTTACCTATTTCAAAGTCGTTCGGGTCATGAGCGGGTGTAATTTTAACTGCACCACTACCAAACTCCATATCTACGTAATCATCTGCTACGATTGGAATTTCACGGCCAACGATTGGTAATTTCACCGTTTTTCCGATTAAGTGTTTGTAGCGCTCATCTTCAGGATGTACTGCAACCGCTGTATCCCCTAGCATTGTTTCTGGTCGAGTTGTTGCAACATCGATCGAACCAGTACCATCTGCAAGTGGGTAATGCATATGATAGAATGCACCCTGTATATCTTTATGAATTACTTCGATATCAGAAAGTGCTGTTTTTGTAGCAGGATCCCAGTTGATAATGTATTCCCCGCGGTAAATCAAGCCTTTGTTATAAAGCTTAACAAATACTTCCTTTACTGCATTGGAAAGACCCTCATCTAAAGTGAAGCGTTCACGAGAATAGTCTAAGCCTAGACCTAGTTTTGACCATTGCTTGCGAATATGTCCTGCATATTCATCTTTCCATTTCCAAGTTTCTTCCACAAATTTTTCACGACCTAGGTCATATCTCGAAATATTGTCAGCACGTAATTTTTCTTCTACCTTTGCTTGTGTAGCGATACCTGCATGGTCCATTCCTGGTAGCCATAGAGCGTCATATCCTTGCATACGCTTCATGCGAATAATAATGTCTTGAAGAGTTGTATCCCAGGCGTGACCTAAATGTAGCTTCCCTGTTACGTTAGGCGGTGGAATCACAATGGTATATGGTTCCTTTTCACTTTCTGGATGCGCCTCAAAATATTTACCTTTTAACCACCATTCATAGCGGCCTTTTTCGATTGACTGCGGATCATACTTGGTTGACATCGTTGTCTCATTTGTCATATCGTTTCCTCCTTAAAAAAGAATATAAAAAAACTCCTATCATCACTAAAGGACGAAGGAGTTTGTTCGCGGTACCACCTTTATTCGCAGATGCAATATAACACATCACGCTCTCAATTAGATAACGGCTTCAAACCGGCAATTGCTACTGTTAGTTCACAAAAGCTGCTCTTGGGCTACCTTCAAATGGTGGCTAACGGAAACATTTCAGCAAATTGTTTCCTTTCTTTAGATAACCGTGTCATTTTACTCTTCCCATTCATAGCATCCATATATAGTTGTTTTTATTGTATAGGATATTATTATATGCCGTCAAGCATAGTCTTGTGAAAGGAGGAAAACACTATGAAAAGAGGATACAACCCCTATTTACTGCCCGACTGGTTACGAAGAACTCGTTTTTACGTGAAAGGAATCATTATACCAATCGGTTGCTTTCAACTTGTTCGTGTTTTAATTGTTCCAACAACATGGGATTTTCTCTTGCTAGTATTTCTAGCATTTCTTGGTTTTCTATTATTTAAGGACATTATTTGATGGAAAGGAAAGCTTGGTATAACCATCCTCCAAATTAAAAATAAACTGTAGCTCAGAATCATCCTCAGCCGGGCTTTCCACTTCTCTATTTTTAATCGTCACATTAGTCTGCTCCTGAACTGGTTCCTGTACCGTACGTGGGGACTGCTGTTCATTACTTACAAAGGCCTCTCTATGGCTACTAGACTCTAATACTAGGGTTTCTTCTACTTCTTCAATCATTTCTTGTCTTACCTCTGCTACTACTTCCTCCGTTTTAGGACGATGCGTTTCATATTCACAATTGACTAGCCATACGATTTCAATACCATCTGACTCTGCCTTGCAATTTATAGTTTCTATACTTACTGTCGGTAACGTTTCGGCTTGTATTCTATCTTTACTAATCTCTACACTCATCGGTACCGCATATTCAAAATAACCAAGCTCACCGTTTAAATCTAGGTCTTCGATTTCCGTAAATTCACTTGTTGCGTGATGCTCCACTTCACCTTCCTCAAACTCCACGTGACAAGTAATATGATAAATACCGTTGATATGCACCATGTTGTCCATTTCCTCATGAAAATACTGAGGGGTTACATTAATTGTCTTTACTTCCTTAGGCACTCCAAAGCTTTGCGGAAAACAGAACTGTTCCTTAACTTCCCAACTTTTAACTTCCATTTTTCATCCTCCTTCATATAGGACAAATTATGTTTCAACGTAAGAAAATATGAAAAATACCATACGAATATGCCAGCTTTTCAAAAGTTTTACCCCCAGTCTTCGCTTTCTTTCAAGGAGTTTCGCCTCTTCTTACAGCTATTTGTAAATATAAAAGAGAATAAAAAAACAGACAAGCCATTCTAATTGCTTAGAACGTTTGTCTGTTCAATATTTATTATCGAGCTAACTTTTCAAACACTGTATGGAAGGCTTGAATTGTTTTTTCAATATGCTCCTCGGTGTGCGCAGTGGAAAGGAACATTCCTTCAAATTGAGAAGGTGGTATATAGATTCCTTCCTCAGCCATTAGACGATAGTATTTTGCGAATAAGTCTAAATCTGCTGTTCTAGCTACGTCATAATTCACTACATTTTCATTAGTGAAGAAGAAGCCGATCATAGAACCAGCACGATTTACTGTATGAGGAATGTTGTATTTGCTTGCAGCTTCTCTGAACCCTTTTTCAAGCATGTCACCAAGCTTTACGAAATACTTATACGTATCCTCGTTCAAGCGTGATAATGTCTCATAGCCTGCTGTCATCGCCAGAGGATTCCCTGATAGGGTACCTGCTTGATATACAGATCCTGCCGGTGCAATCATTTCCATGATTTCCCGTTTCCCACCGAAAGCTCCTACTGGTAGGCCACCTCCGATTACTTTACCTAGACAAGTCAAATCTGGAGTAATACCAAAATGTCCTTGTGCACAGTTATAATCCACACGGAAACCAGTCATTACTTCGTCAAAGATTAAAACTGTTCCATTTTTCTCTGTTAATTCACGCAATGCTTCGAGGAATCCTTCAATTGGAGGCACAACTCCCATATTACCTGCCACTGGCTCCACAATAACTGCTGCTAAATCGTCACCAAAGTTTTCAAACACGTAGCGAACACTCTCAATGTCATTATAAGGTGCCGTAATCGTATTTTTAGCAATCGACTCAGGAACACCTGGGCTATCTGGAAGACCTAGTGTAGCAACACCAGAACCGGCTTTAATAAGCAGGCTGTCTCCATGTCCATGGTAGCACCCTTCAAATTTTAAAATCTTGTTGCGGCCAGTGTAACCACGAGCTAATCGCAAAGCACTCATAGTAGCCTCTGTACCAGAGGAAACCATACGGACCATCTCAATAGATGGCACTCGCTCCATAACTAATTTTGCA
Source organism: uncultured Psychrobacillus sp. (assembly GCF_938022135.1). NCBI lineage: Bacteria > Bacillati > Bacillota > Bacilli > Caryophanales > Bacillaceae > Psychrobacillus > uncultured Psychrobacillus sp. The sequence continues at coordinate 16,023 of NZ_CALIED010000039.1, read as the reverse complement.
AGTTTGTTTTCAACTAACGTAGATGCTCCAAAGCTAGTCCCAGTTGCAGCTACATCTTGAATTGCCTTCACGACATTAGGCTCCGTATGACCTAAAATAAGTGGTCCCCAAGAAAGTACGTAATCAATGTATTCATTACCATCAATATCTTTCAAGATAGCGCCTTTTCCACTTTCCATGAAAATCGGATCCATGTCGACCGATTTAAACGCACGAACCGGACTATTTACGCCACCTGGCATTAAGTCCTTTGCTTCTGCAAATGCTTCTTTAGATAATTTGTATGATTTAGACATTATTTCTCCTCCAACCAACGCGCTACATCTTTAGCATGATACGTTAAGATGATATCTGCTCCAGCACGTTTCATTCCTGTTAACGTTTCTAAAACTGTTTCTTTTTCGTTTATCCAGCCATTGATGGCAGCAGCCTTCACCATTGCATATTCTCCGCTTACGTTATATGCCACAATAGGGGCGTCGAAGCTATTTCTAACATCACGAATAATATCCAAATACGCTAATGCAGGTTTAACGATTAAGAAATCTGCTCCCTCTTCGATATCAGAAGTGGCTTCGCGTATAGCTTCCATTCGGTTAGAATAATCCATTTGATAAGTTTTACGGTCTCCAAATTTAGGAGCTCCATCTGCCGCTTCACGGAATGGACCGTAATAAGCGGATGCGTATTTAACTGCATACGACATAATCGGTACCTCGTGAAAACCAGCTCTGTCTAATCCTTGACGAATAGCAGTTACAAATCCATCCATCATGTTAGAAGGTGCAATAATATCTGCTCCAGCTTGAGCCTGACTTACAGCTGTCTTTGCTAACAAGTCTAATGATGGGTCATTCAGTATTCTTTCATGCTCATCTACTACTCCACAGTGACCGTGATCCGTAAATTCACATAGGCAAGTATCAGCTATAACAACTAAGTTTGGGTGACGTTCCTTGATGAAGCGAATTGCCTTTTGCACTATTCCATGATCGTGATACGCCTGAGTTCCCTCCGCATCCTTTGTTGCAGGTAAACCAAATAAAATAACGGATGGGATTCCTAAAGAAACGACCTCATCTACTTCTTCACCTAAACGATCTAATGAAAATTGGAAAACTCCCGGCATGGAGTTAACGGGATTTTTAATATTCTCTCCATCCATAACGAAAATTGGATAGATTAAATCCTCTTTATGTAAGTAAGTTTCTTTTACCATTGCTCTAATACCAGCCGATTGTCTTAAACGGCGGTGACGTTGAAAATATAAGTCTGTCATTACATTCATCCCTTCCATTGAGCTAGCGCATTTACTACCTCTGTTAAAGTATAGGTTTTAGGCATTACCTGCACGGTAACACCTAATGATTTTAAATGGTTTTTCGTTATATGACCAATAGCACACACGGTAAAGCTATTATAGCCTAAATCCTTGCCAATCGTTTGATGAAAGGCATTCACCGAAGAAGGACTTGTGAACACTACCGAGCAGCTTTTCCCACTAGTTAAAAGCTCCTTCACCATCTCTACATTATCTTCTAGCATCACGGTCTCATAGACTGTCCATTCATCAACTGAATTGACCAGACCCTCTGTAATTGTATTTTTTGCAAGATTCCCTCGGAAATACAAACATGTATCTTCCGGTGCTGCTACCCGTGGAAATTCTTTAATAAAAACATCTGCACTGAAGGTAGTCGGCATAAAATCTATTTTAAATCCAATTTTCTCGAGAGCTGACGCCGTTTTTGAACCGACAGCGGCCATTTTAACGTGAAAAGCTTCTACACCTAAATGATAGGTAAGCATCTTTTGATGAAAAGCAGCTACACTAGCCTGACTCGTAAATATAAACCATTGGTAAGTTTTACTGTTTAAGAGTTTATCTTTGTCTTCGGGCTCCACAATTTCCTTAGTAGCTATGAAGGGTGCCACATAGGGAACCCCTCCTAAACTAGCAGTAAGGTTTGCTGCCTCATCTGATCTATTCACCCCTGTAAAAATGATATGCTCATTTTGTAGAGGTGAATTTTTAAACATTTAAATCAGCCTTAACCTTTTGGATTAAATCGAAAGCTCCTTGTTCCGTTAAAATTCGTGCCGCTTCTTTCCCTACTGTTACTGGGTTTGTTCCAGATACTACTTCTTTGTACACAACAGATGCATCTGGTGCTGCAATAAGTCCAGTGAACGTAATCTCATTGCCATTCATAACAGCATGCCCTGCAATCGGAACCTGACATCCGCCATCCATAGCAGCTAAAAATGTACGTTCAGCAAGAACGGTATCCCAAGTTTCTTTGTCTGAAAGTTTTTGAAGCTCATTTAGAAGCTCCTTGTCATCTTCACGACATTCAACTCCCAATGACCCTTGCCCTACCGCTGGAACACAATCCTCAACGGAAATATACTCTGTTACTACTTCGTCACTCCAGCCAAGTCGTTTAAGTCCAGCTGCTGCTAAGATTATAGCGTCATATTCTCCATCTTGAAGCTTTTGCAGCCTTGTATCCACGTTGCCTCGTATCCACTTAATCTCGATATCTGGACGTAATAATAGTAATTGAGCGCTTCTGCGTAGACTACTTGTCCCTACAATAGCTCCCTTAGGTAAATCCATTAGCTTCACATGTCCTGTAGAAATGAAAGCATCACGTTCATCAATACGCTTAGGAGTACATCCCATTACTAAGCCAGGAGGCAAGACTGATGGCATATCCTTCATGCTATGTACGGCAAAATCTATTTCCTTGTCAAATAACGCTTGCTCAATTTCCTTAACGAATAGACCTTTCCCTCCAACTTTGGAAAGTGTTACATTTAAGATTTGATCTCCCTTTGTAACAATCTCTTTTATTTCAAACTCAAATGGTGCGCCCATATCTTTCATTTGTTGGATAAACCAATTCGTTTGTGTTAGAGCTAATTTACTTCTTCTTGAACCTACAATAATTTTACGCATAAACACGCTACCTTTCTTAATACCAAAAATGGAATTGTGATAATTGACTACCTAGTAAAAAATTAATTATAACAAATAAAAATGCATATACGTGAATCCACGCATAATTCGTTCCTTTATATCGTACACCCTTTCTTATTAAAAGAACGACAATATATAGAACTAATAGAATAAAGGAATTAACAATCTTAAAATCAAATATAGAAAACTCATTTAAAGATATATAAGCCCATTGTAACCCAAGAACGAGACTTACAAACAATAAAGGTATTCCAGTAATAATAGACAGAGTCATTCCTGTTTCCGCATGCTGTAGTGAAGGTAATCTACTAAATTGCTTTGTCCATTTTTTCTTTTTCAACACTCTATACAATATCAAATAAAGAATAGAAAAAACAAACGATAAAGCAAATGCTGCGTATGCTAAAAATGCAAATGTAATGTGAATGAATAATAACTCCGATCGGAGTGCATCACCCACTGGAGATTGCTCCAATTGACTCGGGGCAAATGTATGGATAGTCATAAATATGAAACCAATAATATTTAAAAAGAATCCAGGCAAATCTGATTTGAATACTAGCTGCATGACTAAGGAAAGCAAAATAATGAGCCACGCATAAAAGTAAATCCCTTCAAACAACGATAAAATTGGAAAGCGCTTCATTTCAACCATATACAACACTAAAAACACCGTTTGAAGTAGCCAGACGATGGAAAGAAGCCCTACCGCCAAGCGATGAACTTGCCGATCCTTATTAAGATAATCTATAAAATAGAAGACAAGGCTAACGGATTGAAGGACGACCATAATCTCGTGGAGCCGTGTCATCGTCAAATCAGCCATATAAATTTCTCCCTTTGTACAACAAAAAAGGCGTTTTTATATCTCTCTAGTTTCCATAAAGATACAAAAACACCTCCTTTAGATTAATTGAACGTTAAGTTCTCTTTTAAATCTTGATGCATTAACGCTTGCTTCAAATTAATTTTTGCTTTTTCAGCTTGGCTTTCTACTTCCTTCTTTACATCATCCTCAATACCAAAGATCTGTTGGAATAATTGAAGCTGTTCACCTGGATTTTTAGACGTAGAAAGCTCTTTAGCTTGTAGTATTGGCTCTTTTAAAAGCTGATTAACAATTGATTTCGTATGTTTATTTAATATTTTTCGTTCACGATCAGATAAGTTCGGCATCTTGTTTTCAATAGAACTCATTGTTTCCATTTGAATTCTGTTAGCTTTTTGACGTAATGCAGATATGATTGGCACTACTCCAAGCGTAGCTACCCATTCATTAAACTGATCAATTTCTGTCTCAATCATTTTATTGATTTGGACTGCAGCACGTTCTCTTTCTGCAAGATTCGCTTCTACAATTCCTTGAAGATCATCAATATCATATAAGAACACGTTTGGTAAATCACCGATACGTGGATCTAAGTCTCGCGGTACAGCAATGTCTACCATGAATAAAGGCTTCCCTTTACGTAAACGGTCTACGAACTGCATTAGTTCCAGGTCAATTACATATTCAGTAGCACCTGTAGAGCTGATAAGAATATCCGCCTCTAATAATGCACATTGAAGTTCATCCATCGGCTTAGCATTTCCAGCAAATTTAGAAGCAAGCTCCTTTGCTTTCTCATACGTACGATTTATAACGGTTACCTTTTCAGCCCCGCTACCATGTAGGTTTTGGATAGCTAACTCGCCCATTTTCCCGGCACCTAGAATGACCACGTGCTTATGATTTAACGAACCAAATATTTTTTTACCTAACTCAACTGCCGCATAAGAAACAGATACTGCATTTTCACCAATAGATGTCTCCGCATGAGCACGTTTCGCAAACGTCACTGCTTGTTTAAATAATTGGTTAAATATCGTGCCAGTTGTCCCATTTTCTTGCCCATTTAAAAAGCTCTTCTTCACTTGTCCCAAAATTTGAGTCTCCCCTAGAACCATGGAGTCGACTCCAGCAGTAACACGGAATAAGTGATTATTTGCTTCATTATCTTCATGAATAAATAAATATCTAGAAAGGTTCTCCATCGGGATATCGAACCAATTTGCTAGAAATTGTTTAACATAGTATCTTCCTGTATGCAATTGATCTACAGTAGCGTAAATTTCAGTACGGTTACATGTAGACACAATAACGTTTTCTAAAATACTTTTCTGTTCTTGTAACGCCTGCATCGCATTTGGAAGCTCAGCTTCAACAAAAGAAAGCTTTTCACGAATCTCAACAGGTGCAGTACGATAATTGACACCTACCACTAGTGTGTGCATGGAGTCATGTCACCCTTTCACGTTCATTTCATAAGACCTATTATAGCATAGGTTCACAAGTAGAGAATTCGACATTTGTGAACAAGCTATGAAATCTTATTTAGAATTATTATAAATTAATAATAGCAAAAACTATTCGCATATACAAACATTCTGTCCAAGTTTATAAAAGATTAACTATTCAATTTAATTTTTCCATTATAAAGTTTGAGCATTGTGAGCGGAAATCATTTTCACTTTTTATTATAAAAAAATAATTAATCTTAAACATAGTTTTTTTTTTACCTTTTCGAGATGGACATTCTCTGTGATTGATTGTAACGGCAGGCGGCGACTCCGGCGGGATGAGTGAGACAGATAAGACATCACAACCACGCGCGTAAGCGATGGGTGATGGCTTATCGCTCACCCCGCGGAAAGCGTCCGCCTAGAGTGAAAATCAATCTTTATCTAATTCATGAAAAGGATATAAATAACATGATTCTCTACTCAGTAATAATAGTTTGATTAATTCGCACAAAAAAAGATTAACTAAGGATGGTATTCCCCAATTAATCTTTTTTAATCTTATCTAGACTTATTAACGACTTAATTTAAGGCAAAAAAAGTGTATATGAAAATACTACATTCTAGTTTCGATTTCCTTCCAAGCTGCATCGAATCCTAGCCCAGTTTCGGAAGAGAAAACAATTAGTGGATCGCTTTTATCCATTTGAAGTTCGTCTTTTACAATCTTCTTATGTTTGTCCCATTTTCCTTTAGGAATTTTGTCCGCCTTTGTAGCGATTACGATACATGGAATGTTGTAATGCTTTAAGAAATCATACATCATACAATCATCTTTAGTAGGTGGATGTCTTAAATCCACTATTAATAGCACACCTTTTAGAACCTCACGGGAGGTAAAATAAGTTTCGATCATTTTACCCCACGCGGCACGTTCCGATTTTGATACCTTTGCATATCCGTATCCAGGTACATCGACAAATAGCAGATCTTCTTCTAGCTTATAAAAGTTCAGTGTTTGTGTCTTACCTGGCTTGGAAGAAATACGAGCCATGCTTTTTCTCCCAATCATCTTATTGATGAACGAAGATTTTCCAACATTGGAGCGCCCAGCAAGCGCAAATTCCGGTAAGTCACCTTCTGGATATTGCGCTGGCCTTACGGCACTTATTAATAGTTCGACGTTATGAATTTTCATTTATTTTGCCTCCTCTAATGCAAGTTGAAGCACCTCTTCAGCATCGGAAACAAAATGGAATGTTAATACTTCGCGAACACTTTCTGGAATATCTTCAATATCACGCTCGTTGTCTTTCGGACAAATAATTGTCGTCAAGCCAGCGCGATGAGCACTTAATGTTTTTTCTTTTAAACCACCGATTGGCAACACTCGACCTCTTAATGTAACCTCACCAGTCATCCCGACCTCACGTAAAATTGGTCGTTTAGATAGTGCAGAAACAAGTGCCGTCACAATCGTTATACCTGCAGATGGGCCATCCTTTGGAACAGCACCTTCTGGTACGTGAATATGAATATCCTTATTTTCATGGAAGGTAGGATCAATTCCGAAATCAGCTGCCTTAGAGCGAACGTAAGATAAGGCGGTTTGAGCCGATTCCTTCATAACATCTCCAAGTTTACCTGTAAGCTGTAATTTACCTGATCCGGCTGATAAGGAGACCTCTATTTGAAGTGTATCCCCACCAACTGTTGTATAAGCAAGACCAGTTGCTACGCCTACTTGATTTTCCGATTCAGCTTGTCCATAACGGAATTTTCGCTTACCAATAGTATCTTCCAAATTCTTTGTGGAAATAGTAACTCGTTTTTTATCACCTGAAACAATGAGCAGAGCTGCTTTACGGCAAATATTAGCTAATACTCTCTCTAAGCTACGAACACCCGCCTCACGAGTATAATAACGAATGACATCTATAAGTGCATCGTCCTTCACTTGAAGCTGAGTTTTCTTTAATCCATGCTCTTTAAGCTGCTTTGGTAGCAAGTGATTTTTAGCGATAGACAGCTTTTCAATTTCTGTATATCCCGCAATTGATATAATTTCCATACGGTCTCTTAATGGACCTGGAATTGTGCTTAAATCATTAGCAGTAGCAATAAACAATACATTGGATAAGTCATAGGTCTCCTCAATGTAGTGATCACTAAAGGAGTTATTTTGCTCTGGGTCTAGCACTTCTAGCATTGCAGCTGCAGGATCACCACGGAAGTCATTGGACATCTTGTCAATTTCATCTAAGAGAATTAACGGATTGATCGTTCCTGCCTTTTTCATCCCTTGAATAATACGACCAGGCATAGAGCCTACATAGGTTCTTCTATGTCCACGGATTTCTGATTCATCTCTTACCCCTCCAAGAGAGATACGAACGAATTTTCTACCAAGTGACTCTGCAATAGATTTGGCTAATGAGGTTTTCCCGACTCCTGGTGGCCCAGACAGACAAAGAATTGGTCCTCTTAGTGATTTAGTCAATTGACGAACTGCTAAATATTCTAGTACACGTTCTTTAACAGTTTCTAATCCATCATGATCGCGATCTAGAATTTGCTCTGAGCGTTTAATATCTAACTGGTCTTCTGTAGAATTGGACCATGGAATAGAGACAATCCATTCAATATAGTTACGAATTACTCCACTTTCTGGAGCTTGAGTTGGCAGCTTTTCATAACGGTCTAATTCCTTCAGTACATTCTTTTTAGTAGACTCAGGTAAGCCTGCTTTTTCAATTCGTTTTTTTAACTCGGCAACCTCGCCAGTCTTACCTTCTTTATCACCAAGCTCTGTTTGAATCGCCTTCATTTGCTCACGGAGGTAGAACTCTTTTTGTGTTCTTTCCATCGCATTTTTAACTCGATTGTTAATTTTTTTCTCAAGATTCAAAATTTCTTGTTCATTATAAAGCTGCACGATTAAAGTTTCCATGCGCTCTTTAACATCCATAATTTCCAAAATCTCTTGTTTGCCTGAAATCTTTAACGGCAGAGCTGCTGCGATCATATCAGCTAATCTACCTGGTTCTTCAATATCAGCTACTGAACGATATGTTTCCTCCGATACGTGCTTCGAAGCTTTAGAATACTTTTCGAAATTATGTAATAGAGTACGCATTAAAGCTTGATCTTCTTGATCAGCGTTTTTAGGCTCAATATAAGCCGATACAGTAACTTCATCAATTGTATCCGTCACTTTATATTCATCCCAAATTGCACGCTGTAAACCTTCCACTAAAACTCTCATCGTTCCGTTAGGTAGTTTAACCACTTGTTTTATATGTGCAATTATTCCCACATCATAAATATCCTCTTGCACTGGCTGTTCAATACCTAAATCCCTCTGAGCAGAAAGAAATAGTTTTTCCTCACGTTCCATTGCAGTATTCAAAGCGGCGATGGAGCGCTCGCGACCTATATCTATATGAAGCACCATGGTAGGAAATATAAATAATCCACGAAGGGGTAATACCGGGTAATACGTCTTTTCTGCCATCTTGGAAGTCACCTCCATCATATTGTATCCTTTATATATCCTAATAATACAGTAAATCCTCTGGATAAAAAGAGGTAGATTTCACGTTATAAAGAGAAATAGCTGACATCCTTGCTCGCGCCTGTGCACGTAGTTTGGAAGCCAGCTTTTTCAATGGCTATTAAGCCGATGTTTTTTCGTTGTCTATTTCTTTAAGTTCAGACCCATCTTCCAATAAAAGCTTAGGACGAGAGTGTTGTGTAATTGTTTCTTTCGTAATCACACATTCCACAATATCTTCACGAGATGGTAATTCATACATAACGTCTAGCATTGTATTCTCAATGATAGAACGTAATCCACGAGCACCAGTCTTACGCTCAATAGCTTCTTTCGCAATCTCCACTAAAGCTTCATCTTCAAATGTTAACTTAACATTATCCAACTCAATCATTTTTTGGTATTGCTTCACTAGTGCATTCTTAGGCTCAGTAAGAATCTGTACTAATGCATTGTTATCCAATTGCTCTAAGCTAGCCAATACTGGAAGACGACCTATAAATTCTGGGATTAAACCAAACTTTAGTAAATCCTCAGGAATTAATTGGGATAATACTGATTTTACATCTACTATTGCTTTATTTGGATCTGCACCGAAACCAATTACTTTTTCACCTAAACGGCGTTTAATAATTTGTTCGATTCCATCAAATGCTCCTCCAACGATAAACAATATGTTTGTTGTATCAATTTGAATGAATTCTTGATGAGGATGCTTACGTCCTCCTTGTGGTGGAACGCTTGCAACAGTTCCTTCTAATATTTTTAGAAGTGCTTGTTGTACCCCTTCACCTGAAACATCTCTAGTAATAGAAGGATTTTCAGATTTTCGAGCTACTTTATCTATTTCATCTATATATATAATACCTTTTTCTGCTCTTTCAATATCATAGTCTGCTGACTGAATAAGCTTTAACAGGATATTCTCAACATCTTCTCCAACATACCCAGCTTCTGTTAATGAAGTCGCATCTGCAATAGCAAAAGGAACATTCAGAATTCTAGCTAAAGTTTGAGCTAGTAAAGTTTTACCGCTCCCTGTTGGTCCGATTAAAACTATGTTTGATTTAGATAATTCAACTTCATCAATTACACTATTGGAATTAATACGTTTGTAATGGTTATAAACAGCTACTGCAAGTGATTTTTTTGCTCGCTCTTGGCCAATTACGTATTCATCAAGAATAGCTAAAATTTCTTTTGGTTTTGGAACTTCTTTGAACTCTACTTCTTCTTCTGTGCCAAGTTCCTCTTCCACTATTTCAGAACATAGATCTATACATTCATCACAAATGTAAACTCCAGGTCCTGCAACAAGTTTACGAACTTGTTCTTGTGGCTTGCCACAAAAAGAACATTTTAAGTTCCCTTTTTCATCATTGAATTTGAACAAAATATTCACCCCTATTCAAGCCATTATCTTACAAGATTCTTTGTCCAGAATCAAATAATAAGTTTGCTTAAGATTTATTCTATATACGCTGTAACATCGGATTGCATTACTCAAGGCAGTATTCAGACTAGATACAAGTGACAACGATAGCAACAGCGCCATACTAAAAAAGTTATGTATGTATAAAACAAGGCACAGACAGATGCTGTACCTTGTTATATTATAACGCGTTATGTGTAATTATGAAATTTTAGCGTTTTCTACTAAGAATTCCACAGTTTTTTGGAAGCGAAGGTCTTTTTCAAGAACTTCCGTACCACCAAGTGCACGTTTAATATCATCAGCTGACATATTGAATTGAGCACTCATTTTTTCTAGTTCAGCATTAACCTCTTCTTCAGAAGATTGAAGCTCTTCTTTTTCTGAGATAGCTTCAATAGTTAATTGTACTTTTACACGCTTTTTAGCATCTTCTGTCATTTGCTCACGTAAAGCAGCTTCGTCTTGACCAGAGAACTGGAAGTAAAGCTCTAAGTTCATACCTTGTTGCTCTAGACGTTGACCAAATTCTTGTAGCATGCGGTCTACTTCTGTTTCGATCATAGCTTCTGGGATATCGATAGTAGCGTTTGCTGCTGCAGCTTCTACTAGATCATCACGAAGGTTTTGTTCAGACATTTGTTTTTTCTCTTCAGTTGCTGCTTCTTTTAGCTTAGTGCGTAAAGCTTCAAGACCTTCAACCTCAGCATCAATTTCTTTAGCAAGCTCGTCATTAAGTTCAGGAAGTTCTTTTCCTTTTACTTCTTTAACTGTAACTTTGAAAGTTGCTGCTTTACCAGCTAATTCTGCTGCATGATATTCTTCTGGGAATGTAACTTCTACGTCTTTTGATTCGCCAGCTTTAACGCCAACTAATTGACCTTCAAAGCCTGGGATGAAAGAGTTAGAACCGATTTCTAAAGGATAATCTTGTCCTGCTCCACCTTCAAATGCTTCTCCGTCTACAAATCCTTCAAAGTCGATTACTGCAGTGTCACCTTCAACGATTGCATCTTCTTTTACAACTAATTCAGCTAAACGAGCTTGATGCCCTTTAAGTTGCTCTTCGATTTCTTCGTCTGTAACTGTTTGATCTAACTTAGTAACTTCAAGACCTTTGTAATCGCCAAGAGTTACTTCTGGTTTTACTACTACATTAGCAGTAAACACTAAAGGTTGACCTTTTTCCATAGTTACGATGTCGATTTCTGGACGATCTACTGGATCGATTCCAGCCTCATCAATTGCTGAAGCATATGCTTCAGGAAGAATGAAATCTAATGCATCTTGGTATAAAGACTCAACTCCGTACATTTTTTCGAAAATTGGGCGTGGCATTTTTCCTTTACGGAAACCAGGTGCATTAATTTGCTTAACCACTTTCTTAAAAGCTTGGTCTAAACCTTTGTTCACTACATCAGCAGCAACTTCAACTGTTAAAAGACCATTATTTCCTTCTTGTTTTTCCCATTTAACTGACATTTATTCTACCTCCAATAAATAAATTACAATAATTTAGTAGCCTGTATATTAAAAGTTTGAAACTTAACAGGACAGTTTTTCACTAATTATATTGACAACTTGTATATTATAGCATAACTGACTAGACTTTCAACATTATTGATATACAAGTAAGCTCGCCTATTTTCCTAGTAAACTATTTTCTATATGCTATGTAAAGGTTTTAAAACTATTACCTAACAGATAACCTTCATTACTTATAATCCTTTAATCCTTATAGGGTTGTCAACTATAAAATCGGAATTACTGTCTTTCCTATTCATAAAATGAATTGAATTTATAATTTGGATATGTAAAAGGTTAGGGTTGACTTATGATGCAAAGAAATCTTAGATCAGAGAGTTAAATTGATTTTTCGCCCCAGCCGGACGCTTTCCTCGGGGTGAGCGATAAGCCATCCCCCATCGCTTACGCGCGTGGTTGTGATGTCTTATCTGTCTCACACATCCCGTAGGAGTCGCCGTCTGGCGCTCCAACCAATAAATGGGAACAGCTTTAATGCATCGATTAATTGCTAATAAATTTACTCGCATAAACTAAGCCGAAAAACTGTCACGAACTCCAATTTCATAATTTATTTTTGATCTTAATAATCATTTGAATATCACTTTTATAATGTTTACAGTCACTATAAAAAAGAATTGTTAGTCAAAATCAAACAAAAAATTTAACAAAGCTATTTCATTTAATGTCACCATATTTCTTAAAGCCTACCTATTTAAGATTAGGTTAGCCTCATTTACAACACGACGAACAAGCTGTTCAACCGTTTCTTCTCTAGCTAATGTTGGACTTTGGCCCGACCAGAGAGACATGAAATCTGCGTCTTTTTGCTGAGTGGCCGCTTTTCTTAAGTTTTGTGTAAGTGCATTTTGGACGGGAAAGGGCGGTAGCTTGTTTTCATGTACATGCATTTCTTTCATAAAACGATTTTCAATTCCTCTTGCTTCCTTCCCGGAAAATGCTTTCGTACTCACTATGTCCTCGCTTTTTGCTTGCAGTACGGCTTGTTTATGCACTGGGTTTGCCCCACTTTCTTTGGTTGTTAAGAAGGCTGTTCCCATTTGTACGGCATCTGCTCCTAAACATAATGCGGCAGATAGTCCTCTACCGTCCATTATTCCTCCTGCTGCAATAACTGGTATTGACACCTGATCAGTAACCTGGGGAATTAGTGCCATTAAGCCAATCATGCTGTTAGGGGAATCTACTAAAAAGTTCCCACGATGCCCTCCTGCCTCACTACCTTGTACAACTACCGCGTCCATCCCCGCCCGTTCGATAGCTACGGCTTCTGACACAGTAGTAGCTGTCCCTATTGTCATAATCCCGTTTTGTTTAAGACTTTCAATCGTTTTTTTGGAAGGAATTCCAAATGTAAAGGAACAAGCAGCCACTCTTTCTTCTATAACAATCTTTAGTAGTTCCTCATATGTTTGCTTTTCAATTTCTTTTGTAGGTAAGTCCGGTTCTTTCATTTTATGATTTAAAAGGAGCGCATAATTGTCTATTAGCTGCTTAGATTTTTCAACCTGGTCCTCATTCAATTCAAAATGCTCAGGAACGAACAAATTTACTCCAAAATTTGCATTCGTAAGTGCCTTCATCTGATTTATTTGAACTCGTAATTGATCAGGCTTTAAATATCCTGCACCAATCATTCCAAGTGCACCTTGATTGGAGACTTCACTGACTAGCATTGGAGTCGTAACTCCACCAGCCATTGGTGCTTGAATGATAGGGCACTTTAAATCTAATGCCTTCAAAAAATTATTTCCCATCATCGAAAACCTCTCCTTATTTCAGTTTTCTTTAACTTTCCACTGTTCATAATAAGTAGCTTCAACAGATATCTTTTTTGTTCGCAACCATTCAAACGCCTTTAAGACTAAGGGCGAGGAATTTTCCATCGATGTTTCCTGTTCCGAAATCCATACAGCTCCTAGTGAGTCCTGTCCTTCAAACTGCAATGGTTCAGATATCGACCCTCCTACATGCTCAACTTCATAAAAAACGGCTACATGGTGTACAGCCGTGCCTTCTCTCCAATCGGTGTGAATAATAAAGTCAGCTGCTCCAATCTGTTTACGCACATCGATTAATAACCCTGTTTCTTCATAGAATTCTCTTTCAATTGCCTCCTGCAGCGATTCACCTGTTTCTAAATTCCCACCTGGAAGGTCATAGCGGTTGATATAAGGGCCACCATTTTTCTGAATAACTAGAAGCTTGTTTTCATGTATACAGATACCATACACTCCAAACGCTCTATGAAAATTCAACTTAATTCTATTATTCCATCGCATAGCTTTTTCCTCTAATGATTGCACAAACTTGTCCTTACCATTAACATAACTCTCCACATCATAAGGAAACTGTTGGGAAAGAGCTCTCTTTAGCTCACCATATTTCTTTGCCTCCACAGAATGTTTTCTTAAATAATCTCTAAAAATAAGATGTCTCTCTATTTCAGGATTTCCTTGTTCATAAATATGTACATGATGAGTTCGATTGTCACCCCCTTTTTGAAAATAGCGTCGACCTGGTAAACCGTTTTCTCCTTTTGGGGTATAGCCAAGTTGAATCATTTGCTCATCGTAAGCATCAACTCGTTTAATATCCCGGACAACAGGCATTATATCTATAATCGGCTTTGCAGAAAGCCCTTCTATAGAAGTGCTCCCTATATGGTGAATTTCTACTATTTCTTCCTTGAAGATATCATTTAAAGACTTTGATTCTTGTTGGAAATCAGTAGCCCATTTCTTTGAAAACTCTTTAACTTCAACTTTTCTCATTATAATCCCCACTTTTATTTAAGAAGTGCTGTCAGCTCGTTTTTATGATGTACGGATAATCCTAAAAGGTTCATGTTATTTCCCTTTAGCTCATCCATGATTTTATGAGCTACATGTTTAGCCAACTCATATTTCTCTTGATTTATTCGACCAGAATGTAAAGCCTCTTCAAGCTCCTCTTCATCCACGAGAAAGTAATCACCGGATGGAAGGACTATAATGTCTAAAAATAAATCATCCCACCAAGGACCTTGATCGTCTATACCATGTTTATCGCATATATCTATATACCATTGAACTACTTTTCCGTTTTGATCAAACATGGTCGTTACCGTATAGTTTTCTGCCGTTGGAAAGTGCTGCAGCCACATATACCCGTGGTCGACAATACAAATTTTCTTTGCATCATAACTAACCCATAAAGGTTTTGCCGTCTCTACTAAATGTAAAAGGGATGCCCCTCCCGTAAACTGTTCGGAATTAATCTCTACAAAAGTATATCGTCTTTTTAAAATTCTTGACCATCCCGGGCGTTCCCCATATTTTCTTATAACCATCCTAATTCTCCTTTAATAGGATAATGTTACTTCTATAGTGATTAAAGGTAAATCCAAATTGTTTAATCCATATAAATCAATTATCTCTGGGATTTCACTTCTATTATTTAGAGTGATAGATACACTGTTGCCTTCTACAATGATTTCTCTGTGTTTAGAATCATACAAAGTATCTCCTTTTTCTATAAGTATATCGGTAGATAAATACATATAAGTGGCTATTGGAGTAAAGTGGATGAGTATGCCAACTCCTAAGTCATCGTCCTCGTGTATCCTATCTACCTTACTTCCTACATTTTCTTTGCTAGGACTAATATTTTTAAATAAATGAAACACTTCCATTCCCTCCTAATTGTTTTGAAACGTATAGGGTGCTGCTGAATTTAACAAGCTTTTTATTCCTCCTCGGTGATAGGGCATCCATTTATTAGCGGTTTCATGATCCACCCATTTTAGCTCTTCTATTTCATCTGGATATTGTATGCTACACTCTCCATTAAGTACGTTCATTTTGAAGGTTACGAACAATACCTGGCTATCCTTGTGTGTAAAAAATGCTTCATTTAGTGCGACTACTCTCTCTACTTCCGTTATTAAACCAGTTTCTTCTTGAATTTCTCTCCTAATTGCTTGCTCCAATGTCTCGCCATGCTCGACTGTTCCACCTGGAAGTGTCCAGCCTGCCCCCTTATTTTTGACCATTAGTATATTTTCTTCATTCCTATCCGTTATTAAGCCGTATACCACGTCTACTCTTTTCAATATATGATTCTCCCTTAAATTATTTTAGCTTGGTTAAAGTTATTGGTTGATTTTGACTAACAATTCTTTTTTATAGTGACTATAAACATAAACAAAGGAACTTTCAAATGGCTATTAAGAACATAAATAGATTGTGA
>NZ_CALIED010000038.1:0-28341 GCF_938022135.1 uncultured Psychrobacillus sp. | reverse complement strand
TTGATGCTGTATGTCTTAACGTTTTGCATGTTCAGTTTTCAATGTTCATTGTGTCAGCCAAACTTGTTTACCTCTTGGCGACTTCTACAATATTACTCTCGTTTATATTATAAGTCAACACTTTTTAAAAACTTTTTTAAAAAGAATTTAGTAAAGCGTTATTACCTCCTCAAAGTTAGCATTAACAAAGGGTTTTCTAGATTTGTAATAAGTGTATCCAATACATTTTAAAATACTTTCCTTCTATAAATATATTAGACTATCACTTACCGTTTGCGAATATTTGTTTATCCAGCCCGCGCCTTCTCCAATCTATCTAGACAACTTATTAAATAGACATATCGCTTTTCTCTAATAAAAGAAGCAACTGAAAAGTAACAACATTACTTTTCGCTGCTTTAATCTTTTTCTATTAAAGAGCCTGCAATATATAATACAGACGCATTAAATATCATGAAGAAGTTCCAACGATTCGATTACACTAGCGAGGAAGTCCTCTATTTCACTCATGTTATCCTCATTGATTTTTTGCTGGAAGCTTAGCAAAGTTGTATTTACGTAGTTTTGCTCCAAGTGTCCGTATTCAAAGCTCACATGCTGCTTGATCGTTATGTCACCTTCCCATATTTGCTTTAGGGCTAACTCAATACTCCTACACTCTGTAGGCACATCCATTACATCTTTTTGAAATTTCAACTGAAGTGTACAGCCAGGATTCTTTCCCGGAGTCTCCAAGATTTCTGATGCGAGCTCCTCCAAGGAAGCTTCTATAATAATCTCAGCTGAGACTGCGGGTTTATCGAATAGGACAAACTCAATAGAGAAATCTCTTTTTATAATAGAGAAGTCCATCCGGTCTGTTCGGTTGATTATATTAATTTTACGTTCTATGTTGTCTAGATCATATACATGATTCTCAAATGCAACCTTTAAGTTTTCGAAGACGGTCGGGTCATACATATGATTTCCTCCTTGGTTATGCAGGTATAGGCAATAGTGTCATGATAGCAAAGAAAACTAAAATAGCAGCTGCGAGAACAAATACATGCCATACTGCGTGATGATATGGAAAGCCTCTCCACACGTAAAAGACTGCTCCTCCGGTATATAGCAAGCCACCAAGTGCTAGTAAAATAAGGCCCTCTGTGGACATATTCGTGATTAGGGGCTTCCAAGCAAAAACAATTAGCCAGCCCATCACTACATATAGAATCGTGGAGGTATGTAAAAAACGTTTAACAAAATAAGCTTTGAACACAGTACCTGCTATCGCTAGCCCCCACATGATACCAAACAACGTCCAACCAAGCGGCCCTTTTACTACTATAAATAGAAGTGGTGTGTAGGAGCCTGCTATCAGATAATAAATAGAAGAGTGGTCCATGATTTCAAAAAAGTCTTTAGCTCTCCCTGCCGGAAAAGCATGTACGAGGGTCGACGACGTAAACAATAGCACCATGGATGCTCCAAACAGTGTGAAGCTCACCACATGCCATGCATCCCCATACTTGACGGATGAAACAATTAAAATAACAAGTGCCGCTATACTTAAGAGCGTACCAACACCGTGTATGATTGCATTTGCCAACTCTTCTCGTTTAGAAAAAATATGTGTATTACTCAATATCTTTCATCTCCATTAAATCATTTATTCCATTTTATCCTACCACTTTTCATTAATAAAAGCAGACACTCGTTAAATTTGAGTTGATATAATAAGGTAAGAGTAGAGTTTCTGTTATCATCTGACAAACTAGTATAAAAAGGAGCAATCATTATGTGTCTTGTTAATTTTCAATTTCAAGTGCATCCTAACTATCCCCTCATAGTTGTTGCCAATCGCGATGAATTTTATGAGCGACCAACTGAGTCGGCTCATTTTTGGGAAGACCATCCAACTATACTGGCAGGACGTGATTTACTGCAAATGGGTACATGGCTTGGAGTTTCTAAAGCTGGTCGCTTTGCTGCATTGACAAACTTTCGTGATCCACAGCTTAAGCCTGGTCACCTTTCACGCGGAGATATTGTTCGAGACTTTTTAATCGGACAACAAGAACCACTAGACTTTATCGAGGAATTGAAGAAAAGTAGAGACAGCTATGGCGGTTATAATATTGTCATTGGGGATAGCCATCAATTGTTCCACTATAACAACATCCTGGATAAAATGAATGAAGTTTCACCTGGTACACATAGCTTAAGCAATCATACCTTGAATACACCTTGGCCTAAGGTAGAAAAAGGAAAGCAGAGTTTAGCTGAACATCTTCTATTAGATAACATAGAAGTAGGACCTCTATTTGATTTGTTAACAGACGAGAGTGTAGCACAGGATTCTGAGCTTCCTGATACTGGTGTGGGAATAGAGCTTGAACGCAGCCTATCTCCTCTTTTTATCAAAATGACAAACTACGGTACACGCTCCTCGACTGTTTTGCTAATGGACGAAAACCAAAACATTACTTTTGCAGAACGCACCTATTATAAAGGTAAAATGCATTCTGAGAAATTTTTTGAAATATAAAAGAGCTGGGATATAACTAGTCAAT
The DNA here is from genome assembly GCF_938022135.1 of uncultured Psychrobacillus sp. Lineage (NCBI taxonomy): Bacteria > Bacillati > Bacillota > Bacilli > Caryophanales > Bacillaceae > Psychrobacillus > uncultured Psychrobacillus sp. The sequence goes on along the minus strand of NZ_CALIED010000038.1, from coordinate 25,789 downwards.
AAATTAAAAGACGTGAAATCAAGTTGCTGATTTCACGTCTTTACTTTAGTGGTAACCGATTTTAATAAAAAACTCTCTATTATTGTTGTTGAAGAGAGCGGCGACTCCTGGGGGAAAGCACGAGCTGAAAGCCCCGGACTGAGCGCAGCGAGGGAATTTCAAGGAGGGAAAACTAAGAACGTCACATCGTGTGACAACGTTTTCCTGACCAACATCCTGTTGGCCTAAGCCGTGCCCCCGGAAAGCGTCCGCTGTAACGGAAAACAACTACGCTCTATTTTGAGGGAACTTTTGTCCTGATCTCTTTCTCTAACTTATTTACCACAGCACTTTTTATACTTTTTACCACTGCCACAAGGACAAGGGTCATTTCGGCCAACCTTTGTATCAGTTTTTGGAGTCTCTGATTTAGTTGAGACTGTTTTTAGATCTGGCTGCTCCATCAATGTGATCTCGTGAGGCGTATGTCCTCTATTGATCCAAAGGCGAGTTGTTACAGATACGAAGGCAATTGCCTGTACATACTTATTAAAAAGTTCTTGATCTTGTATTTGATGACGCACCGCAAATTGCTGGGCAACCATATTAATACTGCTGCCAACTGTTTGCATCTCACGGATTAGTTGATCCATGTTTTCTTTAATCATTAAGGAGCTGCCACCAAAGAAATCCTTTTGCATCATGGAAGCAAGCTTTTCTTGATAGATTGTTGCTTCATAATAGTTCGCATCCGCATAGCGCAGAAGCTCTTCCTTTGCCGGGATATAATAAGGCTTCCCGTTCGCATTATCCTTTATGATTTTATAGTCATTGGGACGTATCGTTGTATGTATGAATTCATCTTTTTCCACACGTACAGATTGATTTTGTAGCGATTCCAAAGAATTATCTACAAATGACAATAATTCATTTCTCGTCAATGCTTTATTGTTTTGTGCATTATAAATCTCTAGAAATTTAGGGAAAACAATGACCCCGTAAAGGTTGGTACAAGCAACTACATATTTTAATACCGTTTCCTTATCTTCTATCTCACCTTGTGGGCTGGATTTCACACCTCGATACTTATCCGAAAGAACAAGATAGTTATCATGGTCGATTTTGTCCCATTCTGTTTTTTTGTATTTCACAAATTTTAACAAGTCATTTGTTCTGTCTATATCAAATGGTTTATACCCCTGTTGCTCTGCCCATCCAAACATATGTAAGTAATCAGGATGATTTGGATTATCCATAATTTTTTTAAACTCTTCAAACCCTGGGGGACCACCGACATCTTCGGGTGGGGCAGTTCCTTCTCCCTCTAATATAGTAGGAAAACCAAAATAGTAATCCTCAACTGTCTCTTCTAACTCTACACGTATACGCCAATCGTCTCCGAAGTCGTAGTTATAAATGAGGTAACCCATTTCCTGAAGATACGAGTCAATCTTGATACGGGTTGGCTGTTTAACCTCTCTACCCTCGTACTTCTTTCCTTTATACTCATGTAAGATCGTTTCATTATTCGTAATGTATTTATCGTTTGTTGCTATTCCAAAGGAATGATAAGCTTCCATCGTGCTTCGGAAATTTGTCACGTATTGAATGGTCTCATGAAGTCTATTAAATGTCGCATCTGCCGGCAGAATAACCCGTCTCCACACCTTCGGATCTACGTGCTCAAATGATAATTTTAAAATATAAGCTTTCAAATAAATTCACCTTCCTCCTTTAATCATACGGTATTAAGCGGTTTTCATCGAGTAAAAACTACTTTTGGGAGTAGGCTTATGCAAGAATTCTATTTAATGTATTTTAGCAGGGTCTATTTCTGCTCGAATAGAGAATAACATTAGTAAATATGGCTTGTATTTAAACCACGAAAAGCTAGTCCTCCTGTCAGGCAAGGACTCTACTATGTATTTAGTCCTTTTCATGCTACTGTTCGTTAATAACGGAGCGGATGATATGAAAGGAGCTCCACTCACCCAGAGAAAACCGATTAATAGGATATTTCTTTGGAAAAATAATACTGGTAATCTCTTTTTCACTTTTCCCCTCGGCGTGAAGCTGCAAAATCTGTTGCTGCATCTCTAATAAATAATGTAGCTTTCTCTCTAAGTATCTTCTTCCCTTCTCTAAATACCCTGCATGACAACAATATACGTCCTCAAAATCATAGGTGAGGACCCGTTGAAGAGATTCTATGATGGTTGGAATACTTTCTTCTCGAAGTATAATCTTTGTTCGTTCTTGGCAATAAAGGTCACCTGTAAACAATTGACCCGTTTGTCGATTGAGCAATGCTACATGATCCTTAGCATGACCCGGTGTTGGGATGACATCCCAGGTAGCTGATTTAGAGGTAAATGTTTCGCCTAACGGATTAGCTTTAAAGGGCTGTCTCTTACCCCAAAACAGCTTGCGATAAAGGGGGTAGTCTGCTTTCTTTTGACATTGATCTATGAAATGTTCTTTCATATAGATCCGTTTCCCCAGCTCCTGCATATAAGCAGCACAGCCAGTATGGTCCTCATGATGATGAGTAATCATGACCTTCTCCACCTCTTGCTGCTTCAAAAAAGGCTTGATCTCATTCTCTAGTGACTGTGATCCCGTATCAATGAGGACACCATCTACCACGAAACAATGTACATTTAACCTCACGCCTTGAAAAGACACCTTTCCATTCGCCATTATTACACCACTTTTAGTCGAAACATCGAATTGTTTCTTGAAAAGCATCTCAACCACCCCTATAAACAAAGATTTATTTTAGAAAAGAATACCATAAAATGAATGACTATTCACTCTATTTAAGGTCTTCAAGTGCTGGTATCACTGCGTTACCTTTAAGAAAAGCAGTAGACTTAAGTGCTTCTACTTATTCGGTTAATAAAAGAATTTTAAATAACCTAAGTACATTACTGGACAAATGACATTAAACGTTATATACTAAGTTCAATAGTTAAATTGCTTCAAAAGAAAACATTGAATTCACATATTACAAAAAGTGATCGTGAAATGTTTGTCGATACTTTTTCTAATATGTGAATTTTTTTATCTGTTGAAAGATTTATATTATTTAATTTATTTTATGGAGGTTTTTTACATGACACAAGGTACAGTAAAATGGTTTAACGCAGAAAAAGGTTTTGGATTTATCGAGGTTGAAGGTGGAAGCGACGTATTCGCTCATTTCTCAGCTATCCAAGGTGACGGATTCAAATCTCTTGACGAAGGTCAAAAAGTTGAATTTGATATCGAAGAAGGTAACCGCGGACCACAAGCAGTTAACATCGTAAAACTTTAATTCTTCGGAATTAATTTGATAAAAGCCGTACACTCGAAGCAATTCGAATGTACGGCTTTTTATTGTTGATATTTATTACTTCCTGGTAGCTGCTTAATAGTATTCCATGCTTGAATAGCATCCTGACGTGTCTTCCCTTTATTGTTAGGATCTGCAAAGAAATCTTTCGTGAATTGGTTATATTCAAATTGAGGTGCAATCGCTTTCGAGTAAGCCGGATCTCTCTTACGTTCTTCCTCCTCCATCCAAGCGTTCACTGCATCCCGATATGTATTTCCTATATTGTTTTTAAAATAATTTTGAATATAAGTAGAGAAATGAAAGTTTGGTCCAATGACTTCCTGAAAAAATGCCCTTACTTGTTGGCTACACCGATGTCCTTCTGTTATAACAGTATCCAAAGAAAGTGGTTCTTCTACTTTAGAGATTTTAGATCTTCTGACTGGCTGGAGTATTTCTCCTGAGTGAAGGAATACCTCTATTCGATTAGCAATTTCTCCTTTCGAACCGGCTGGGCTTATAAGGTGCTCTCTACAAAACGCTTGGAGCTCTTCCTTTAACCAATAATACTGTTTAAATTCTTCTATGTTTATATCTTTAGTTAGTTGTGGTCTCATCTCTTTTCCCTCCAGTTAACCGACCTACTAATACCGTAGGATCTATAAAACCCTTTTCCTTCCATTGTAACACTCCAGCAACCATTGTTTATATCCCATACATATTAAACTGTACACGATTATCTCCATATAGCACCCCTCCCCTATTTTTACTTTAAAGGGTGGAGTTAACTCCATGTCACCATGTTTTTTTAAGATAATTTATTTATTAATTTTTTATCAATAACTTCCAATTATCAATAATTTTCCATAATCACACTTCAAATACCAATACTAATAGCCGATAAAAACGAGGTGATTATATTTACGGGAAAGAAGGCAGCTTATGAGTATCGGAAAAAAGTTAAACATCGCATTTATCGTCATTATAGTTTTATTATTAATCTCTACTGTAACAGCTATGCTTACATCTGCTAATGTAGAATCTAAGGTGGATGAGGCTCTTGATTATAGAGTCACCCAATTACGAGGAATTGACGAGATTCGTTTTGGTATTGGAATGCAGGGGCAATATTCTCAAGAATTGTTAATCGATAATTCTCCGGAAACGAAGGAGCAGCTTGAATACTATATCCAATATGTTGATGAGCAAATTGCTCAAATCGCTTCTCTTGCCCAAGCTAAAACAATGAAGGGTTATGTCGAAGAGATTAACGTATATAAAAATGAATTCAATGAAGCATCAGAGATATATTTAGAATATGCAAAAACCGGTGTTATGAGCTCTGGATCAAGAATTTTAAAGGACCGAATTACTCCTGCTAACGATGGTATATTAGAAGTTGCACAAAAAATGCTTGATTATCAGGATAAAGAACTGAAAAAAATCTCTCAAGAAACAGATCGTGCCATGACTCTATCCAACATTGTAGCTATTGTTATGTTAGTATTTGTTTTGCTAAATGGAGCTCTCCTTATGTGGTTCACTCGTAAGCAAATCTCTAATCCGTTAATAAAAATGGTAGACGCAGCCGAAATAATTGCTACTGGAGATTTATCGGCGGAAGACCTGAACTACTCTTCCAATGATGAAATTGGAAAACTAGCTACAGCTACTAATCAAATGAAAAATAATCTTCAAGCGTTACTTAAACGAATCCATGAAAATTCGGAGCATCTAAGTGCTGCTGCTGAAGAGCTATCCGCAAGCACCGAAGAGGTAACCGCTTCTACAAATGAAATGGCTCACCGAGCTAATGACACTTTAGAAGCCTCATCTTCCGCTGCCCAGTCGGCCAATGATAGTTCTCGAGCTATGGAAGAGACTGCAACGGGAGTTCAACGAATTGCCGAATCAACACAGCACTTATACGACAACTCGAACCAAACTTATCAAACAGCACTGGCTGGAGGTAAAATTATTCAACAGGCAAGTGAACAGATGAATACAATTAATCATTCCTCTGAGATGATGAATAATTTAGTCCAAAAACTAAGTAAACAAACTTTAGAAATCGAAAATATAACGAATGTGATTACGAATATTACAGAACAGACTAACCTATTAGCGCTTAATGCGGCAATTGAAGCCGCACGTGCTGGCGAACATGGGAAAGGATTTGCAGTTGTTGCAGACGAGGTTCGTAAGCTTGCTGAGGAATCTAGACAATCTGCCAATCAAATTGTCGATTTAATCAAGGATATCAAACTAGATACAGGCAATGTTGAAAAAGCAGCTGAGGAATCACTAGATTCTGTAACAGTTGGAGTGAAAATCATTGGTGAAGCAGGACATGCTTTCCAGGAAATTGTCACTGCAGTAGAACAGATGAATGTCCAAATCGAAGAGATTTCAGCTACTTCTGAAGAGATTTCTGCATCTGCTGAACAAGTTTCTGCTTCTGCCATGGAAATCGCTAACGGGGCTACAAATGCTTCCTCCAATGTTGAAGGTATTGCTGCCGCTATTGAGGAACAGACTGCTACCATGGAACAGGTCAGCGGTGTAGCAGTTGAACTTTCACAAAATGCACAGGACTTACAAGAGGAAATAAATAAATTTAAGCTAGCATAAAATGCTGCCGGGCATATGAGTCCGGCAGCATTTTTAATTTAAATGGCTATGCTTAATATTTCATTTCCCACAGCATTTTTTATATTTTTTTCCACTACCACAAGGACAGGGATCATTTCTACCGACCTTTTCGCTTACTGCTGGCTGAGGTGCTTGTGCTTGTTGCTCTTGTTCGAATTCTATTGCGTTTTGTTCGGCAATTTGCTTCCACTCTTCCATAGATGGATGGGAACGTCCCATTACTGTATAGAACGCATAAAGCGTCTGTTCAAGATCAATTAATCCACCATGATAGCCGTTATGGAGATAATCCTCTATCAACGGGAAGGCTTGCTCTGTTAATTGGGCTGTCAGGGATTCGATAACCGTCTCTTTACCACTTTCATCTAATTTGTCGTAGCTCTTTACCAGCACTTCTATTGCCTTTTCAGTTTTTGTTTCTTTTAAAATACTAGCAGCATAAATACACGTCTCATTCTTCATCGCATATGGAGCAACTGCTTCTACTACGTCATCCGTCTGAAAGCTACTTAACGCAACTGCCAATTCTTCTAATAGAATTTCTTCTTCTCTACCTAGTAGGGATACAAGTGTAGGTATATATTCGTTTAACTGTAGTAGGCCAACCGCTCTTACTGCTAAAATACCAAACACCGAGAAAAACTTTTCCCCTAGTTCTTGCTGAAGGGTCTTCTCTACTTCCTGCTTCCCATAGCTGCCTATATCAATCAGTCGCCCAAGCAGCTTTTTCGACTTCTGAAATTCAAGTGCATTAAAGCCATCGCGGTTAACGTCACCCACAACGTCCTCATACGTTTTCCAAAGTGTATCCTCGCTTGCCTCCAACAGTAGCTTATTGAAATCAGTATACTCTGTTCCTATATAGGGAGTAAGCTGTTCGGCTTTGTCTACAAGAACCCGTGAAGGAAGGTTCATGACATATTGAAGGACTAGATGTCTTTTCGATTTTTTTACCTTTTGGAGGAGCTTCATCAGAATCGGGAACGTTTCTTCTGTAACGTTATTTTCTTGTCCCCAGACTAGAATAGTATCTCTTTCTTGTTCATCAGCATGTAGTGCATTCGTCAGTTGTTCATTTACCACCTTGCTAGGTGTAAATGGAAATTGATTTAGTACATACGATGCAAATTCTCTGACCAATCTCTCTTCATGATTGATAAGGGGGGTTACTTTGTTTAAGAATGATTGACTCATTAGAATTCCTCCTTTGATACTATCAATATACTTCCTTTTAGTAGTTAAATGCAACTGACCTATCAATTCCTACAGGTTGGCCAAACTAAAATACCTCTTACCGAAATACGCTCGAATACCACCTCATCTCATCATACAATTAGTTTATAAGAAAAACGGGAGTGATATTTGTGCATATCATTGAAGTTAGAAATTTAAAAAAATCGTACGGGGAGAAGGAGGTTTTAAAAGGAATAGATTTTCAAGCGTCACCTGGAGAAGTCATAGGGGTGATAGGAAAAAATGGAGCAGGTAAATCTACTTTTTTAGAAATTCTTATGACCATCAAACAATTTGATACAGGAATTGTCTATGTGTTGGAAGAAGACATTCGATTAGCCTCCATGAGCCGTTTAGAAGAACTTAGAAAACAAATTGCTGTCGTTCTTCAGCCAACCCAATTTTATCGAACATTAAAGGTGGAGGAATTATTAAAATTGTTTAGGTCTTACTATAGGTCCTCCATTGCTTTAGAAAAAATTATACATGACTTCAAGTTAGATCCCCATCGCCACAAGTATTTCGATAAATTATCAGGTGGCTGGAAGCAGATTGTTAGCCTAGCGATTGCATTTTTGTGCGAGCCCAAGCTACTTATATTAGATGAGCCAACTACCGGATTAGATCCACATATGCGTAATTTGTTATGGTCTTATATTACTGAATACAATGAACGCACTGGGGGCACTGTCATCTTGACTACCCACAATATGGATGAGGTGGAGATATACTGTGACAAGGTTTTACTTATCAATAATGGAATAACTGAAGTTTTTTCAACTACTGACAGTATTTTAGCTTTAGGCTATCGTTCTGTACATGATTTTTATCTTCAAAAAGTTGATATTTAGGAGGCAATTCTAATGCTAGCTACACAATTAAAATATGATTTACTTATGTTTAGTAGAGAAGTCTTTTATATGTTTTTCACCATTATTATCCCACCCGTAACGTATATTTTTATGGGACAGTTATATGGGGAAATGACGTATGATCATGGTCTAAACTATGCTCAATCTTACACACCATCCTTTATATTACTCATCACATTTACGGTAATATTTTTTGCTTTTGGCTTTGATCAGGTTAACCACCGTATAACTGGTGTGGAAAAACGAATACGCTTGTCTCCTGTTCCCAAAAACATTTTACTCGCCTCAAGCATTTTACGAGCGATTATTATTACGACCTTAGGTTATCTTATGATACTTAGCATTGGATTAGTTATGTATGATTTATCCTTCGTCCTACTCGATATGTTTTCTTCCTATGCTTTTTTTATAGCTATGAACATTGTCTTACTAATCATGGCATCTGCTATTTATTCCTTATTTGATAATATAAACAGTGCTCTTGTATTTTCTATCGTTATTATGCAAATCGTTATTTTTACCGGCGGCTTCGCACAGCCAATTAACCTAATGCCAAACTTTATACAAGTATCAGCAAAGCTTAACCCACTCTATCATATGAATAACATGTTTATAGATGTATGGAACGGCCAGCTCTCTCTAACTATTGAAACAATTCTCGCTGGAAGCTATATTGGAGTACTTCTATTTGTATCGGTTCTTATTATTCGCTTCATGCACAAGCGGAAAATCTAAAGACAATTATTATCAGAACCTTTACACTATTAAAGAAGAGAGGTGTCAAAGATGAAAGTATCGTTAAATATTGATAGTGATTTTAAAGAGACGTTGGTTAAAATTGAAACACCTACGCTAGATGGACCAGTCCAGGACTTACTGGAATTTATAAAAGGCAGTGAAATAGAATTTTTAGTTGGAAAAATCGATGAAATGCAACACATCTTAAAGCCCGCGGATATTCATTATTTTCATACAGATCAGGAAGCAGTCTATGCAGTAACCGCAACCGGCTCATACAAATTAAAGGAAAAGCTATATGAGCTAGAGGAAATGCTGCCATCAAGCAAATTTATACGTTTATCAAAATCTGTTATAGCAAACCTCTATGAGCTTAATCGATTTGAAGCTTCTTTCAATGGAACGCTATGTGTGTATTTTAAATCCGGAGCAAAGGAATATGTGTCTAGGACATACGTCGCTCACATTAAGGACGCACTGAAAATGAATAGGAGGAAAAAATAAATGAAAACATTTTTGTTTAGAAGTATGATTGGGATTTTCTTTGGAGCATTCATATCAGTAGTTTTTACAAGTGGGGTAGTACTCTTTAGCGACAGAGAAACGTTAAACGGGGCTTTGTTTCTAAAAAATTCTTTAGGCTCTATATTTTGTGGTTGGTTATTTACAGTAACCCCACTCTACTTTGAAAATAAGCGTTTTACTATGATGCAGGCTACCGGTTTCCATTTTCTTACCGTCTTCGTAGCATACTTTATCTTAGCTTTCTTTATTGGCTGGATACCATTTACTTTGTTAAGCTTTGGAATTGGCCTGGCAATTTTCATTGTTGTTTATATTTTACATTGGCTGGCATTCTACTACTATTTCCGTCTACAAGCCAAAAAACTGAACGAAAATTTAAATTCTATCTCGGAATAGCAAGGAGCTGCTTCGGGTAAGAGCAGCTCTTTGTTATTCAATTATTGGGACGTAACCAGTTTTCTCAACCAGCTCCTGACCCTGAGGAGATAGAATCCATTCTATAAACTCATCAACATGAGGATTATCCGTATTAGTTGTCACTAAATAAAATTCAGATGCAATCGGATACTGGTTGTTACGAATATTTTCTATTGTAGGTGCAATTCCGTTAATATTTAATAATTTAATCTGATCGTTCTTAACCATTTCGTTCGAATAGAATCGGAATGTGTACCCGATTGCGTTTTTATAATTCTTGTATTGAGCTACTTCTTCAATAATTCCCCCCATCCCACTAACAATATCTTCAGTCGGTGCTTCCATTAAAGGAATTTCTCCCATTAGATTTTCTAAAGCCGTTTGACTCCCACTGCCTTCGGGACGCTGGAATGCTCGTATAGAATCGTCGCTTCCCCCGACATCCTGCCAATTATTAATGCTCCCTGAGTAAATATCCTGGATTTGTTGAAGGCTTAGCTCGTCCACTTCATTTTTTTGATGAACAAAGAACACGAATGCTTCTCTTCCAATCGGTGTAAGTTTAAGCTCCATACCATTACGCTTTGCATGGTTGATTTGCCCCTTAGAGGGGCCTGCAACAAAGATCATATCCACTTTTCCTTGGATTAAGTTATTGTATGCATCGGGAGTCGTATTTACCATGACTTCACTGGAGTATGGCTCATATGTTTTTTCGGGATAAACAGCTTGAGCAAAAGAAGCATACAAAGGGTACAAAGCCGTTGCTCCGTCCAACCTTGGTAAGTCCTCTGTAATTTTAAAAGTTGACTCCTCCTCTAGAGTTGCAATTTTTAAAGGCTCCATGAATGGTTGATAGTCCCAAACATTTAATTCTGCATCTACTGTAGGAATGCTATTTTCATATATTTTTTTAACTGGAGAAATTGCACTAATTGCTAAGGTAATTCCCATTATCCCTAAAAACCAGAGCTTTCTTTTTTTAGTAGTGAAAAAAATAAACAAATGGAAGAGGTAAAATAAATACAGTACAATCACTCCATTAATCAACAGTGAAATGTAGTGCATATTACCAGTTAAAGCAAGTAAAAAAAATAGGATTGAGGTTATGAAAATTGCACATATTAGGCCGAATACTCCGTATAGTATTTTTTCGCTTAAGGATTTTTGTTTTCTTTCATTCACTTCTATCATCTCCTAAACCTTTGATGTCGTTAACATTGGCTCATACATCATGATTGCATGATTTTGTGTAATGAACTCATCATCGATTAACTCTCTCTCCATGCTAAAGACCCTTCTATAAATGCTATTGTGTCTAACGTAGCCACCCCAATATTCCAAAGAAATCAAATGATCCTTCTCATACACCTCGTATGTTCTAGTAGAAGGATTATCTGCTCTCCATTCCCCTACTAGATGGGTATCGGTTAGATACAGTACTAGTTGATAAGGCTGCTTTGTATCATTTTTGATTTGCAAATCCAGGTAGTTATATGCACATGTAGCTCCACTTCCAAAAGGTTGACTTCGGTTAGCATCCGGGAATACATCATAGCTATGTCGATACCTTTCCGTCACCTGAAGTGGTGTATGTAACGTAATCCAGTAAATAAGGTTTGATAGCTGGCAAAGCCCTCCACCTACTCCAACAGTAACTTTTCCATAGTGTAAAATCATTCCTTCAACGTATCCCTTTCTCTTACTCGTATTTCCAATTAATCGCCAATAAGAGAATGTTTCACCTGGTTGGACGATGACACCATTTAATTGCTTAATAGCTATTTTAAGATTAGTAATTTTATTGTGCTGCAGCCACATGTCTACGTCTTTTAATTCACGTAGCAACTGGGTTTGATGAGTCGCAATGATTTCTGATTTTCTGGTTGATTGCTTTTTTAAAGCATACTTTTTCTTCCCAGCATACCAATCCATATAACGCTTCATACGGAAATACTTCTTCCCAAAGTAGATACGCATCCGACTTCTATTTCTCGGTTCAAGTGATTCCATTACCCACTTCCCCTCCCTATAAATGGTATACAATCAATAATAGACCAATTATTCAGAAATAAGAAGATATTTGGGGAACCTAACACTGCTCCTAGTTACGAGATAAAATATAAAAACCACTACCTATAATAGGTAGTGGCATACTTTTTAAGCATTTATAAATAATTCAAATACGTCCTTGAAGTCTTTTTTCATGTATTTGTCTTTTTGCTCTAGCATCCAGTTGGAGGAAAACTGGGTTATCGATTCGAACGAAGACAATGGAGTAATGTCTTTACTTTCCATCTTGCCTACTGACTGAGCAGCGTAGCCTAAGCTATTTTGAGCAATATCAAATTTCTTTTTGTTGTCTAGCATTTGAGTTGATATGGTATGGATTGCCTTATAAAGATCTTTGATTTCCGTAGCAAACTTTTTATGGATATCTATGCTTAATGGCACATTTCCAATCGTGAACTTAATCTCCATATCCAGATCGATAGTTCCTGCCGTTTCAAGCGCTACATCGGTGATTGGATAGTAAGCATAGTCATAGCGACGAAGCGTTCTTTTCTTACTTAAGGCATTCTCTCCGTCTACATGAATTAAAGCAAGGTTAGTAAAGCAATATTCATCTGCCTTTGTTTTGATAAGAAAATAAACTACTTCACCTGCTTCATGCATGACAAAATCATCAGACTCCGTTTTATCAAAATCTGCTTTAGAAACAACCACTCCAATGTCTGAAATACCCAATGCATCTGACGCCAACTTTTTAAACATATGATCGCTCTCCTTTACGTAACTTTATCCTATCGTACTCCTTTCTATTCACAAAGAAAAGTGGTAAAAATTATTATTTTTTGATAATATTAATTTCTACATGAGAGGAAAGGAATGTGATAAATGAAAAAGTTAGCAAAAGTACTTGCAATATCATTTCTTGTAGGGCTTACTCTTACAGGCTGTAAGGACGAAGAGACAAAAGATGATCAAGATAAAGTAAAGGACGGAGTAATCAATCAGTTAAAAAATGACTATTTATCATCTGTTGATGTAGATTATGCCTATGAATTTACTAAAAGCTTAGAAGAGTTTAAAACAAATGAAAAACTGGGATACCGAACAGCTGGTTCTGAGGCAGAACTCAAGACCGGAGAAAAAATTGGACAAGAAATGGAGAAAATCGGCCTTACAGAAGTAACGAAGGACGAGTTTACTTTAGATACTTGGACATTTGAAAAAGCCGATTTAACGTTTACGGATGAAAACGGTAAAGAGCATTTAGCGGTTCTTGGTGGCTACCAGGTTAATTTCAATACAAATGGCGTCAAGGAATACGACATTGTTTACGGTGGCAAGGCCACAGCTGAGGACTTAAATGGACTCGACATCGAAGGCAAGCTCGTTTTAATAGACATTAATCAGCGTGAGGAATGGTGGATCAACTACCCCGCATACCAAGCTCATGTAAAAGGTGCAGCAGGAGTTATAGCTGTACAGGAAGCTGGTTATGGAGAAGTCTCTCCAGATGCCTTAAATGCTCAAGATTTTTGTGGACCGGATGATGCTCCTGCGTTTTCCATGTCCCAAACGGATGGAAATAAGTTAAAAAAATTATTGGAAGCTAGTGAGACAGGCTCCATGAAAGTGAAATTTGATGCAAAATCTACTGTTAAAATGGATGGCAAATCCTATAACTATTATGGAAAAATAGTAGGAAAGGATCCGGAGTCCTATATTATTCTATCAGCCCATTATGATTCCTACTTCACAGGATTTCAGGATGACCATGCAGCAATAGGATTGATGATGGGAGTAGCCAAAGGTCTGATCGATAGCGGCTACCAGACAGAAAAAACGATTATCTTTAACGCACTTGCTGCTGAAGAGTGGGGAGTTTCAAACTCTCGCTATGACTGGTCCACTGGTGCATACAATCAAATATTTAACATTCACCCAGAATGGGCTGGAAAAGCATTTGCTAACATGAACTTTGAGCTCCCTGCATATGAGCACACGACCCAGGACGAGATTCGTGCTACATACGAATTGAACAATTACCTTACAGAATTCTCTAAAGATGTTCCAGCTGTAGAAGGTGTTTATAAAGATGGAATTTCTGTAATATCTCCATTGCGTACTTGGTCAGATGATTTTTCCTTTAATATTGCTGGGGTTCCAGCTTTACGTAATGATTTCCAAGATAGCGATTTTATGCGCTCTCATTACCATTCACAATTTGATACCGAAGAAACGTATAATGAGGACGCTTTTAAATTCCACTTGAATTTATATGGTCTTCTAACTATGCATTACGACAAAACAGCTGTGGTGCCTTTAGACTTTACCACTCGTCTGAATGCTATGAAGGAAACAATTGATGAAAATGCCTTTGAACAAGCAGAGGTATCTAAGGACGAGCTGATTGACGAAATTGACCATGTAATGGATACAGTAAAGGATGTAAACAAAAGAGTTGCAAAGATTAATGAGGATTACTTAAATGCCATAGCTAAAGACGACCAAGCTGCGGCTAAAAAGCTTTATAACGAAAGCCGTCAGCTTAATAGTGATTTATTAGCTGCATTCAAGCATGCTGAGGACAGCTTCACTCGCCTGACTTGGGAGGACGTTGTTATATTCCCTTACGAGGACGCACAAAACAATATAAATAATTTATCGCTTTCTATTGAAGCGTTAGAAGATGGAGATCTTGCTACACCTTTGGATGAATATTTATGGAACATCGATAACAACTGGTATGCCTATGATTTCGATCAAGAAGTATTTGATTACTTCACAGACTACGTGATAGATGCACCTGCTGAAAAGCTGATGTGGGGTGCTGGAAGAATTGTTGGTCATGAAGATCTGTACGAAGTCATCCATTCTCTTAAAGAAAAAAGCGACATAGAAAATGCTGACTTAACAGAAGAAATTGAATCACTCAAACAATCATTAACCAATCAAAAAGCTTTACTAAAAACAACTACCTCAGAGCAAGTTGCTGATTTAAGAGAACTAGGCAGACAGTTAGAAAATTTGAAGTAAAATGATAGAAAGAGGCATAAGACTATGGGGTAGTCTTATGCCTCTTTTGCATGAATCGGTCGGTTTTGCCGGATTATCGGTCGGTTCGCGCTCATAATCGGTCGGTTCTCCCAGATAATCGGTCGATTCGCGCTATTAATCGGTCGGTCCCCCTAATTATTGACCCACTGGCTTAATTTATCTTCCGAATTTCTGTTCCCTCAAGGAAAGCTACAATGTCCTCTACTGCTTCTGTAAAGTAGACGCGGTAATTATGTTCACTTACATATCCTAAATGAGGGGTTGCCAGGACGTTAGGTAGCGTACGATATGGATGTTTCTCTGGCATTGGCTCTTCCTCAAATACATCTAAGCCTGCTCCTGCAATTCTGTTTTCTTCTAGTGCTTTTATTAATGCCTCTTGGTCTACGATTGCTGCTCGTGATGTATTGATGAGATAGGCGCTACGCTTCATCTGCTCTAATTCCTGTCTGCCTATTATTCCTCTTGTTCTATCGCTCAACACAAGGTGGATTGACACAAAGTCACTAGTTGCTAAAAGTTCCTCCTTTGAATTTGCTAAACGAACTCCTAATTTATCTGTATCTTCCTTCGTAAGGTTTTGGCTCCATGCAATAACGTCCATCCCAAATGCTTGGGCTATCGTGGCCATACGTCCTCCGATTTTACCCAATCCAAGGAGTCCCAACGTTCTTCCATGTAAATCCGCTCCTACTGTACTTTGCCATGGACCGTTTTCTCTTAAAGCTCTATTCTCCAAAGTAATATTTCTAGCGAGATTTAAGAGTAGTGCCCAAGTAAGCTCAGTCGGTGGCTCCGAGGAGCTCGCGGTACCACAAACAGTTACTCCATACGTTGAAGCAGCAGCTAAATCAATCGAGGCATTCCTCATCCCTGAGGTGATTAAGAGTTTTAATTTAGGTAATTTTTCAAATAAAGAAGCCGTGAATGCAGTTCGTTCTCGCATAATCACAATAATTTCATACTCTTTGATTTCCTCTATTAGATCTTCTTCATTTTCGAAATGCTGTGAGAAGGAGTGTACCTCCACCTGCTCCTCAATAGTCGCCCAGTCTGCCATTTTTAAAGCGACCTGCTGATAGTCATCTAAAATTGCACATTGTAATTTCATCGTCATTTCCTCCTCACTTATTACTTCACATAATCCCAAATTATTTGCACAATCAATAATACAGTTACTACTCTTAGTAAAGGCTTAATATGCTCTGATTTTAATTTCCGGGCTAGCCTTACACCTAGCTGCGCTCCAATAATTGCACCAATCATTAAAGCAATGGTCACTGGCCACATGATCTTCCCCGTGGATATATACGTAATAGAAGCTCCAAAGCAGCTTGCGAATACCCCGATTCTAGCAAGGCCAACAGCCCTGATGTATGCAATTTTCTCGCTGGCATACAAGTAAAGGGCAAGGGTGCTGCTCCCTGGGCCAAACATTCCATCATAAATGCCTATACCTAATAAGGATGGTATTGTTTTTCTATTCAACTGAAAGGTCGATGTCCCATCAAAATTTCCTTTTCCCATAAATGAGTTGATGAAAGCAAAGCTTAATAACAGGATGGCTATGACCATGAGTGTCTCCCCACTTAGAAAGGATGCCGTAAGTCCCCCTAAAATCCCTCCACCTAAACAAAATACTAGAACAGACAACGCTTCTTTCGCTGACACTTCCTTTTTAGTAAAAATAACTAAAAAGCTAGATAGGGAGCTCACAGTATTTGAAACCTTGTTGGCACCAATAGCTGAATGAATCGGTAAGCCCATTAGCAGCATCATTGGAAGACTGATCAGTCCTCCCCCTCCAACTAGCGTACCAACCATATTTCCTGCAATCCCAATAATAAAAAATATTAGAAATTCCATTATTTTGCCTTCTTTCTAAACTTCTCTGTTAATTCAGCATACTCCTCCATTTATGATAAGTAAATTTGATAGAATCTATCGTTTCTCATTTGTAAAACTTATGGTAAAGAGCAGGAATCTGCATTTCATTCCTAGAAGTAGTAACTAGAGGAGGTTTTTATATGAAAAGACTCATACTTTTAACACTTCTATTAGTTGGTTGCTCAGAAGAAGCAGCTGAACCAGAAAAAGAAGCAGCAGATAAAATAGCAACCAATTTAGAAATCCCTTGGGCAATCAACCAACAGGACAGTATCTTTTATATATCAGAGAGAGTAGGTACAATAGCTGTCATTGATGGGTCTACCGTTACCCATGAGGAAGTCATTTTTTCGGATACCTTGTCCTCCGCGGCAGAAGCCGGACTTCTCGGCTTTGTATTAAAGTCTGACTTCAGTAAAACCAATGAGGCATTTGCCTATTATACGTATGACAAAGACGGGGAATCCTTTAATCGTGTAGTGACTCTAAAACGAGAGAATAATGAGTGGCAGGAAACTGAAATACACCTCGATGACATCAAGACCGGTAATATCCATCATGGTGGACGACTGGAGATAGGTCCTGATCATAAGCTATATGTAACTATTGGAGATGCAGGTGACCCTGAGCTTGCTCAGGACGATAATTCCTTGAACGGTAAAATTGTGCGAATGGAAGAGGATGGATCATTCCAAATTTTCTCCTCTGGTCACCGTAACCCACAGGGACTTGCCTGGCACGAGAACGGGACTCTTTTTGAGGCAGAGCATGGCCAGTCTGCTAATGATGAGGTCAATTTAATTGAGCAAGGAAAGAACTATGGCTATCCCATCATTGAAGGATCTGAAACTAAGAACGGCTATGTAACACCGCTTATCACTTCTGGCAGTAACGAGACATGGGCACCCTCTGGAATAACCTTTCACAAAGGAAAGCTATATGTCGCTTCCCTCCGCGGAGAAGCTGTAAAGGTCATGAATGTAGAAACTGGTAAGGTTGAACAATCCATCACTGGCTTCGGTAGAGTGCGTGATGTCTTCTCTAATGGGGAATCGTTGTACTTTGTCACTAATAATACAGATGGACGTGGTAATCCAAGCATGGAGGATGATATCTTATATAAATTAAACTAAATAAAGGAAGTAAAAAGTGAAATCGGATTTTCCGGTTTCACTTTTTGATGGGGGGTATATCCAGCCTCTTTCCTTTAAATCTTTCGCTTATATTTTAAGGAAATTGCTTGGTCCTCTGGGTTACTCTCATAGGACTGCTCCTCGTGTTGAAAGATAAAGCCACGCGACTCGTAAAAAGGAATTCCAAGCATATTGTTTTTCGCTACGGACACCCATTGCTCGTGTGCACCGTATTTTATTTTTTGAACATCTGACAAATAGTTTAAAAGCTTGGTCCCGATCCCTTTATTTCGTTTCTCTGGATCCAAGTAAAGAACGTATACTTCAGCAATTCCTTCTTCATCTACCCCACCGCCTATAGCTCCAACTATTTCATTGTTCAATAGAGCGACGAAGTATCCGTTCCAAAAACGATTGGTTTCTGCAATTTCTTTTTCAATTCTATCCACAGTATAAAACTTTTCAATTACACCTTCTATGTATTCCATGGAATATAAATTCTTGTATGTGTTCCATTGGGCTGCCACACATACATCCACGATCCCTTGTTCATCTCCAGGCATTGCTTTCCTTACTATTACCTGGTCAACCTTAAGACACAAAGCTAATTGGATTCCAGCACTTCCTAAATACCTGTGCCCCTCGTCGATAAACCCATTTTTTAAATAGACAGCCTGTGCAGCTTTATTAGCCTCATTTACACCGAGCACAACCTGCTTAATAGATGGAAAATGCTCCATTACAAACTGGGGTAAAAGCTGCATAGAAAACTTTGCTATTCCTCTCCCTTGGAAACTAGGATGAACGGAATAACCTCTAAGTAGGATACTTTCTTTCATATCCGTATAATTTAACTTATCGTCTCCAGTGTCCAATACAAAAAATCCAGCCACCTGTTCACCGTCTAAAATAACAACCGGTGTATAGGTAGGACACATTTCAACCTTTTTAAGCATTTCTATTGGGTGTCCTGTGAAACCTAATTGCTCTTTAGACAACGGATAATTTTCTAATGCCTCTTTATGCTTGGACTCATAAATGACCAATGAAATCATATTTCTCCCTCCTCTTTTAATTAGCATATCATAAAATTTCTGCTAGACTAGAGGTACTTAAGGAGAGTGATTTCAGTGAACATTGCCATCGTAGGAGGTGGTATTGGAGGACTTTGTGCAGCAGTTACTCTGCAAAAGCAAGGTCATGAGGTGCACGTGTTTGAGTCTGCTCCAGTTTTCCACCCAATTGGTGCTGGAATAGGAATTGGCTCCAATGCTATGCAAGCACTAATGGAGATTGGTGTTGGAGAGGAGATATTCCGCAATGGCTATATCCTAAACACACAAGTCTTTCAGGACATGCATGGAAAAGTGCTCAATACGATCGATTTCTCGGTTCTAAAAAAAATGTTTGGACAAGAGAATATCACCATCCATCGAGCAAATCTTCATCGAACCTTTCTCGAAAATCTAAAACCAAATACCATTGAATATAATAAAAGATGTATACGTGTTGAGCAAAATGAGCATAAGGTTACTGCTTTTTTCGAGGATGGGACAGTCTTTGAAGCTGAGCTACTTATAGCGGCAGACGGCATTAATTCTCCTATTCGCCAACAGCTCGTTCCTGAATCTAAACCAAGATATGCTGGGTATACTTGCTGGAGAGGGATAACTGAAAACAATGGTCGAGTAAAAGAATTTACATCCACAGAGCTTTGGTCCACAAAAGGGAGATTTGGTATGGCACCTATGAAAGATGGTTTCATTTATTGGTTTGCTTGTATTAACACTTCTCCAAAAAATCCTGACTTTCAATACTTAAAGCCTAAAGAAGTGTCATTTCTCTTTGAACATTTTCCACGGGTAGCATCAGATATTATTGCAAGTACTCCGGAGGAAAAATTGCTTCATCATGACATTTCAGATATCAAGCCACTCCGAAATTTTGTGTTCGATCGAGTTGTCCTATTAGGTGATGCAGCCCATGCGACTACGCCAAATATGGGTCAGGGTGCTGGACAAGCTATCGAAGATGCAATAGTCCTCGGCAATGGCTTTAAACAATTTGAAGATATAAGAAGCGTATTAGATTTTTACAATGAAAAACGAGTAGCACGTACCGGAAAGGTGATTCGTCTTTCCAGACAAATTGGAGCGATTGCCCAAATTTCTTTTAGCCCAATAGCTGCTGCTCGTGATTGGATCTTTCCCCTTCTCCCTTCAAAGTCTTTACTATGGCGTCTTAAGTTCTTATTTGATGTAAAACTATAAGAGCTGATGGAAGGGTGCCAGCATAGAAAAAGTGCCCGCATTAGCAGGCACTTTACTATTCTTTATCCCGTATTTTTTCTAAAATTTCAATGACACGCTCGTTTTGTCTTTCCATGTTTTTTAAACTCTTTTCAATTATATTAGAAGAGAAAAACACGATAAGTACTAATGCTATTCCTGCTATTAAATCCAAAACTATTTCCTCCCCTTAATAAATTTGCAATCCTAAAGCATCATCAATCTCTATATGCTTTGGAACCTTTAAGTGAATATAGGTCATACCTCTTACATTCTGATAGGAATAGGTTTCGCCACTGCTAGCTTTTGGTAGATTTACTAAACGGTTAGAAAACTCACTAAACTCCAGATTTATTCCTATTGGCTCCTTCACAGATAAATGGTTGCCAGCCCAATATAGCTCATGTAAGGGAATTATTTTATCTAAGAGAATACCTTCTATAATAAAGTTAGATCTATATTCTTTACCTTCTATCAATTGATTTTTAGCATCTGTCCATTCTACAACAAATCTAGTGGAATAAGAATCAGTGCCTTCATAGCCTATAGATAACGTATTTCCACTTAACTCATGAGACCACTCATCTATTAGAAATCTTTCAGTAAGATTATTCTCCTCGTAGTTTTTTAAAGCTTCTTCTAATTCAATATTTTCTACTTCTAGCACCTGAACTTCTTCCTCCGCCAACAGCTCTAAATGGTTATTAGGCATGAGCTCATAAACTAACATTGCTATAAATAGTATGACAATATAAGCGAAAACGATATATTTTTTAAGCTGCAAGGAACCATGTAAATTTTTTGTACCTTTCTTTATACCACCTATCAATACAAAGGATATTAATAATATTAGAACAATAGGGAGCAGGCCTACTATGAACGCTATCCATACACCACTCACGCTCTTACCTCCCATCTATTAGATACTGCAACTGAAATTAAAAAGAAAATTACTGATAAACCAAATATTTTAAGCATGAATACCCACAAGTTTCCCTCTACTATAAAGAAAAACTCTATAATATTAAGCCCTATAGAACTCATTACTATCCCAACGAGAACTATCGGAAAAATTAATATCAATGCCTTATGCTTTTGGACCAAGGATCCGATTAAATATCCAAAGGAAGTGAACATCCATATTAAGATAAATAGTAAAAGCAAAGTTTCTATGGTCTCCATAGGCTCATCCAGTATTCCCGGACCATCAATAAACTCCACGTTACTAAACAACACTTGATATAATCTCAACAAATACGTACATAAAAAAGTAGTAACCGCTGCAACGGCACTGACAATCATCAACACCACAATATTCGCGATGTTGCTACTTAGCCGTGTGGAAACAAACGTAAAATCATCATAACGGTACGCCTTCGTAGTGATTAAGTTCCCTACAAATACTGCCCATGCAGCTACAAAGAATAAGACACCATCAAGTGTGTATGTGTTGATAGTAATTTCTGTACCAATACTGCTTGTTCCTATCATTCCAGTGTTACTAGTAAGAAGTAAACCTAATAGTTGTATAAATATAAGCGAGAGAACAGCCCCTATATATGCCTGTAGTTTGAATTTCACCTGTGTCCTTATCACACTTGCTAAACTGACATTACTTAAAAACATCATCAATCCCCTCCTTTGTTTCACTCGTCACATACATACACACATCGCTCGCCGATAAAGCCTCAAGCATAGCACCCTCTGTACGAGCCTTCTCTATAGAAGAATTGTATTTTACAACAACATATTTTCTTTGATGATCTAACTGCTTGGAGAAATAAACCTCTTCCCCTTGCGTCCATCTTTCAATGTCAGTTGCATTCCCCTGTAATCCCACGGCATACTCTCTTATTTCGTCAAGCGGTTGATGTAAGACCATCCTTCCTTGGTGAACCAAGAGGATATCCTCCAACAAGTGCTCTATCTCTGCTAAATGATGACTAGAGATTAAAATAGAGCGTGGATGAGCTATATAATCCTTTAGCAATGCTCGGTAAAAGTCTGACCTTACTGCTTCATCCATCCCATTCATCGGTTCATCAAGCAGGGTTAGCTCACAGCGAGTAGAGAGCCCAAAAATTAGATTAAACGTAGCAGCTGTTCCTTTAGATAAGCTAGAGTGATTAAGCTTAGGATTTAATTTGAAATAATCCATTAGTCTTTTAGCAAGCTCTCCATCCCATTTTTTATAAAAGGCTGGAGCCATTTTCAAAATCCCTTCTAAATTCAGTGCGTCAGGAAAAGTCATTTGGTCATCCACTAAAATACTGTTCGCAGATACTAACAAATCATTATAGGGACTTCTATCGAAAACGCGCACTTCTCCAGAGCTATGGCTGGTAAAACCAGAAAGTATTTTCAGTAAGGTTGTTTTCCCAGCTCCATTGCGGCCAATAAGTCCTGTAATTTTCCGATCACTTAGCTCGAAGCTTATATCCTCCAAAGCATTCATTCGATGAAAAACTTTTTTGACATTTCGACATTCAACTACCTTCATTAGACTTCCTCCTCACATTTATGTATGAGTTGAATTAGCTCCTCTTTGGTTATTGACAATCTTTTAGCTTCCATCACTAAATCTGACACCATTTGTGTCAACGTCTGATCTCTCCGTTTAGCTAAAATCATTGCCTTGGCTTCTGTCGCTACGAACATTCCCAGTCCCCTTTTCTTATATAAAATCTCTTCTTCTACTAGTATTGTTAACCCCTTCGCCGCAGTCGCTGGATTAATATTAAACAGCTCTGCAAGCTGGTATTGGGAGTAAATTTTCTCATCATCTTTAAAATGCTCGGCTATAATTTCATTCTCTAACCATTCCGCAATTTGTACATAGATGGGCTTTGCACTATCCGAATTTAAAATCATTGCGGTAAGTCTCCTCTCAATCTAAAGTTAGTGCATTAGTGATGTAATGTAGTATATAACATAAAAATATAATTGTCTATACAATTTGGACAATAAAAAAAATCACACCCTTAGGATGTGATCAAGAACTCAAAGAATTTATTGCCGATAAAGAACTTGATAAGAATAATTATTACAAATGTAAAACCTATTAAAAGATAACCTACTATATTTTTTAAATTCATACGACTAATTTAGCTCTATATCAAAATTTAAGTTAATCGGTTCTGCAGGCATATTATCCGGAGCTTTTAAATTGGTTGTTGGAGTTTTCTCATCTACTTCTTCAAAAGTAAACTCATCCATCCATACCATTCCGGAGCCTTGTAGTAAAACACCGAAATATATCGCTCCTGCATGCTCGGGTACATCTAAGACGACACTATAATAGTTCCACCCAGTTGTACCAGTAATAGGACGATTACTCATATTATCAAACTGAAGGGTATCGCCATCCTTGGCGTCAATGCGCATCCAAAGACCTGCAAATCCTTGTATATCCTCAGTTTTAATAAAACAAGAGAGCTTTAATCGTTTCCCACAATATTTACTAGCATGGAACTGTTGCATAACTGTCCCAAACTGTTCTTCTCCTACTGCCTTAATGGAACGCAAATAACCGGAAGCATTTCCCTTGTGCACCACTTGAAAATCTCTACCCATCTCAAAGTTTTGTGGGGTTGCCCCACTTAAAAACCAACCATTCATAACCTCTACCTCCTCTGGTTTTTCTAGTAAGGTTCGCATGAGTGTTCGATACTTCCCTGGTGGCAAACCATGCACCTTACGAAAAGCTCTCGTAAAAGCTTCCTGGGACTCAAATTGATAAGTTAAGGCCAAGTCCAAAATTCGTTCATCTGTATAAATTAGTCTTTGAGCTGCCAAGGTAAGTCTCCTATTACGAACATATTCGTGTAACGACATTCCAACCTTTTGTTGAAATAACCGATGGAAATGATAAAAAGAATAGCCAGTGACTTGTACCACTTCTTCATGTCGAACTGGCTCCTCCATTTTCTGTTCCAACCAGTTGATCGTCTGATGAATGATCTTCATTCGCTCATGCACCTCCTATTAACTACAGTTTATATGGTATAGGCTTGAATATTTTGATATTTTTTGCGGAAGTTGAGTGGGGGTTGTCTTACCGACCGATTATTTGGGAGAACCGACCGATTTTTCACTGGAACCGACCGATTATTTGGAAAAACCGACCGATTTTTTACTCGAACCGACCGATTATTCCATTAAACCAACCGATTATCTCTTTTTCTATAAAAGGTTCTCTTATTCGATCCACATTCCTTTAAATCCATCGACTTTATAATTCGTAAAGTTGCTTGCTGCGAGTTTAACTGTAAAAATTCTCTACATTCTTTATTATTCAAGCTGTCTTTTACTAGAACAAACCATTCATTTATTGCTTTTTCGTGTGCTTTACGATTTACTTGTCCACACGCCTCACAATACCAACCAGCTTTAATTTTCTTCATTCCGAACAAAGAACACAGAGGACACTGAACACCTTTAATCAAATCTTTCGGATCTATTCCCCAGGTTCCACACATAGGGTAAGGACAATAATCCTCATGATTGTTCTTTAAACTATTAGTCACCTGCTGAAACTGTTCTAGCGATAGGTAAGCCTTCTCTCTCGAGAGCCCCCATATAAAGTTGGGGATAGTAGTAGGATACATAATAGGAGAGGTGACTGGAGATTTATGAACTCTTGACTTTGTAGATCCTAATATTATTGCTCCTATAACTGGAATATCTAAACCTTTCGTTTTTAACCATTTTTGAAGCAAATTAATATTTCGTTCTAATTGAACCTCTGGGCTCTCATATATATCTACCTGACCACTTTCTAACTCTCTTCTTAAACAGAATGGATCTCTTTCAAAACTCAAGGTTCCAACAATATTTTTAGACTCTAAGATTAGTATATAATGTCGAGTAATGAATAAGGCATCAATTTGAAATTTACCATTAGAACTCAGATTTAAGTCTAACAAAACTGCATAGTCAAAAGGAAAACTATATTTACGGAAAATGGCTTCTACATTTTTCTCTCCTATAATACCTGCTTTCGCAGATAATATTTTGGAGTGAATACGTTCTTTTAGTGCATGATTATTACCTAAGCGTTCATATAGTGCTTGTAAGCCAATATAATTATAATTAATAGCCTGCTCTTTTAAAATCAAATCTTCCCTCCTTTTTGCATAATATAACATAATTTTAGAAAATGTAAATTTTACACATTTAATAACTTTTTTATTTTGCCTCCAATTATCAGCTCTTTTTTCTATTTTCCTCGTTATTACACTTTGAAAATTTTATTTTGATTGTTTCTGTCGTATATAGTTTCTATTTCCCGGGAAATGTCAATTTAGAGGAGGAACTTAAAGGTTTTATTCGACATAAATTATAAATTGCAACGGGATTCTCAGTTGTATGCTTCGATGAAGAGATTATCTTTCGCTTTGGTAATAATAAAAGTAAAAAAAGCCGCCACCGATTACTGGGTGACGACTTCCTTTAGTTGCCCAAAGACTTCCTACTCTTGCAAGGGCGACCCTCCAACTACCATCAGCGGCTGCGAAACCCGATGGGCGGCAGATTTCTTCGTCAGCCTCGGTCGTTCGGTTCCTCGAACTCTTTACCCCTCCGGCTTCTCGCACACTTCCTTAGGGAGAGAGATTGACCTTCGGCTCTTTCCTGTAAAAGACAAAACAAAAAAGCCGCCACCGATTACTCGGTGACGACTTC